>CAIZGA010000231.1 GCA_903932385.1 uncultured Acidobacteriota bacterium | reverse complement strand
GGTGTTTGTCACGGTAAACCAGTCACTGGATGGCGAGCTGGTGAAGGACGTGGCACGGCAGTTCGGCGCGGAAGTGGAAGTCATCAGCGTGGAAGAACAGCTGGAGAACGAGGCAATCACAACGCTGCTGGAAGGCGATACTTCGGGCCTGCTCGAAGTGACGCGTCCGCCGGTGGTGACGGTGATGGGCCACGTTGATCACGGTAAGACTTCGCTGCTGGATGCGATTCGCGAAACCGACGTGGCGGCTGGCGAAGCCGGTGGCATTACGCAGCACATCGGTGCGTACAAGGTGAAGATTGGCAATCCCGCATCGCCGGCATTTGGGCGCGAGATTGTCTTTCTCGACACGCCGGGCCATGAAGCCTTTACCCGCATGCGTGCACGCGGCGCCAAGGTGACCGACATTGTTGTTGTGGTGGTTGCAGCCGATGACGGCGTGATGCCGCAGACGCTGGAAGCCATTGACCACGCCAAGGCAGCGAACGTGCCGATTATTGTGGCGGTGAACAAGATTGACAAGCCGGAAGCGAATCCTGATCGCGTGAAGAAGCAGTTGGGCGATCGCGGATTAGTGCCGGAAGACTGGGGCGGATCGACGGTCTTCGTGGATGTCTCGGCGAAGAAGCGCATCAACCTGGACCTGCTGGAAGAAATGATCTGCCTGGTGGCGGACCTGGGAACGCTGCGTGCGACTCCGGACCGTGCGGCTGTGGGTACGGTCATCGAATCCAAACTGGACCGCGGCCGTGGTGCCGTGGCGACGGTGCTGGTACAGAACGGAACGCTGCGCACCGGCGACAGCTTTGTGGTCGGCAACACCTTCGGCAAGATTCGCGCCATGTTCGACGATCACGGACGTCCGCTGGAAGTGGCCGGGCCGTCAACGCCGGTGGAAATCCTCGGACTTGAAGGCATCCCCGATGCGGGCGATACCTTCCTGGTGATGAACGACCGCGACAAGGCCAAGGGCATTGCACAGTATCGCAAGATGAAGGAACGCGAAGCGCAGTTGGCCAAGAGCGCACGTGTTTCGCTGGAAGGCTTGTCGGAGCAGATCAAGCTGGCGGGCGTGAAGGACCTGAACCTGATTCTGAAGGGCGATGTGCAGGGATCAGTGGAAGTGCTGGCGCATTCGCTGCAGGACCAGTCGACGGAGAAGGTGCGCGTGAAGGTGCTGCACTCGGGCGTCGGCGCGATTACCGAATCCGACGTGCTGCTGGCCTCGGCGTCGAATGCCATCATCATCGGCTTCAACGTGCGGCCAGAACGCAAGGCGCAGGAACTGGCCGATCGCGACAATGTGGACATCCGCCTGCACTCGGTCATCTACGAGTTGGAAGACCAGATCAACAAGGCGATGCACGGATTGCTGGAGCCGGTCTTCAAGGAAATCTACGCGGGTCGTGCGGAGATCAGGGACGTATTCAAGATCACCAAGGTGGGCATCATTGCCGGCTGTGTGGTGACTGACGGCCTGATCAAACGCGATGTGCAGGTACGCCTGATGCGCGGCGGCGAAGAAATCTTCAAGGGCAAGATTGGCTCGTTGAAGCGTTTCAAGGACGACGTGAGCGAAGTTCGCAGTGGCGTGGAGTGCGGCATTGCACTGGCCGGATTCAGCGACTACAAGGTGGGCGACGTGATTGAGGCCTTCCTGACCGAGAAGATGGCGGCGGACCTGGGCATGACGTTGACTTCGCAGAAGGCCAAGGAGAAAGCGGCTGCCGAGAAGGAAAAGGCGGCGGCTGAAAAAGAAAAGGCTGCTGCGGAAGCTGAAGCCACAACATAGACCTGAAACAGAAATGCAATTGAATGGATGGGCGCAGCGGAGAAATCCTATGCGCCCATTTTATTTTTGCTGCGCGATTTTGTTGTGCGGGGTGAGTACAATTTCTGCATGGACTTGAACGCAATACAAGACGCGCTGCGTGAAGCGGGCATGGATGCGTGGCTGTTTTACGACCATCATCATCGCGACCCGATTGGCGAGCGGATTCTGGGGATGGCGCCGCATGGTTTGGTTTCGCGGCGTTGGTATTACCTGGTGCCGACGGTGGGACAGCCGCAGAAGCTGGTGCATCGCATTGAAGCCGCGCGGCTGGACGGGTTGCCGGGCGAGAAGCATGTGTATTCATCGTGGCAGGAGTTGGAGCGCGAGTTGGCGGCAATGCTGGAGCCGCACAAAAAAATCGCGATGCAGTATTCGCCGCGTAACGCCATTATGTACGTGGCGATGGTGGATGCGGGCACGGTGGAGCTGGTGCGCAGCTTTGGCAAGGAAGTGGTGAGTTCTGCGAATCTGGTGAGCCGGTTTGAGGCAGTGCTGAGCGAGGCGCAGATGGCCACACACTTCACGGCGCAGCAGCGGCTGGATGTGATTCTGGAAGAAGGATTCAAAGAACTGGGACGCACGGCACGCGCGGGGGCGGCGACCGAGTTCAGCATGATGACGTGGCTGCGCGAGGCAATGGCGCGCGAAAGCCTGGAGTGGGAGCATGGGCCGAATGTGAGCGTAAATGCGAACAGCGCCGACTCGCATTATGATCCGACGCTGGAAAATTCGCAGCCGATTCGCGTGGGCGATTTTGTGCTGATTGATATCTGGGCGAAGCTGGACGGGCTGGATGAGGCCATCTGGTACGACATTACATGGACCGGCGTGGTGGGCCGCCAGCCGAGCGCGCGCGAGGTGCAGGTGTTTGAAGCGGTGCGTGATGCGAGGGATGCAGCGGTGGAGTGTGTACAGCAGGCCTTTGCGGCGAAGCAGGCGATTGCCGGTTGGCAGCCGGATGATGCGGCGCGACAGGTGATTGCGGCGAGGGGATTCGGCGAATATTTTACGCACCGCACCGGACACAACATTGCGCGGGAACTGCATGGCAGCGGCGCGAACCTCGACAATCTTGAAACGCATGATGAACGGCTGATACTGCCGCAGACCTGTTTTTCCGTGGAGCCGGGAATTTATCTGTCGGCGGGCGAGGGGCAATTCGGCGTGCGCAGCGAAGTGAACATGATGACGTATGCGGACCGCGCGGTCGTGACCGGGCGCATCCAAAGAGAACTGTTGCAGATATAAAACTGCTATCATCACAACGATGGGTACACGAGTGCAGACACCACCGAAGTCTAATGAGCAGGAGTCGTCAGAGAAAAGCCACCTGGTGATTCTGCTGGCAGGCTGGCTGATTCCGGGCGCAGGCCACACGATGCAGCGCTACTGGCTGCGTGGCGTGCTGTTGTTTCTTTCTGTCGTCTCCATGTTTGCGATAGGGCTGGCGATGGGCGGCAAGGTCTACCACCCGAACACGGGCGACCTGCTGGAGATGCTGGGCTTTGCCGGCGATCTTGGCTCGGGCAGTTTGTATTGGCTGGCACGGCTGGCGGACTGGGGTTCGGGCCCGGTGCAGATTACGGTTGCCGATTATGGCACGAAATTTATTGTGGTCGCCGGCTTGCTGAACATCATCAGCGCGGTGGATGCCTACTCGCTGGCCAACGGCAGAAAGCGCGGATAATATGACCCACTTTACAGCGGCAGCCACCTTCGCCTTCTTCGCGTCCATCGTTCTTGGCATCACGCAGCGTTCACAGCCGCGGCAGATGGTGCGCTATGGAATATTTTGTTTTGTGCTGTTTCTTGCCGTGGTGATTGTGGGTAGCTGGTTGATGCGGTTGATTCACGCGTAATTACACTTCAAAAAACAATCAAGAAAAATCAGCGAAGCCAGACCATGGCATCGAAGCGATGGTGCGTACTGAATCCGAGTTGCTGGTAGAGTTCAACAGCACTGTGGTTGGATTCGGTGACGGTGAGCGTGACCGAACGCAGGCCGCGGCGATGCAGAGCGGCGGCGCAATGCGACATCAGCAGACGGGACAGGCCCATGCGACGCAACTCAGGCGCAATGCAGAGCTGCGTAATGTGCGCCGACTCCGGGCTGACGATGGAACAGAGTGCGAGGCCGGCAAGTTGGCCACTGGCGCGGTCGACCAGCATCCAACTGGCGGTGGGATCAAAAACTCCGCAGCCGGGGAACTGAACGATGTTGTGCAGAAACCGCATGGCCCCATGCACGCTGAGGTACTGGCTGTTGATGAGGCTGTCGGTGTGGTCGTGGTAGCCGCGAACGATGAGTTCGCCGGCGAGAGCGAGGTCAGTGGATTGCCAGTGGCGGAGTTCAAACTTCGCGGGGGTGGGCGGAGGATTTTCTGCCGATGTGCATGCGTAAAGTGAATCCACATCGCAAAGCATAAAGAGACGCGGATAGATTTGAAAGCCGGCCCGTTCAAACGTAGCGGTGTGGTCTCCGCTGGGATGCAGGAGCAGTTGCGACTCCACCCGGTCAATGCCGGGAGTTTCCTGCAGCAGGGGGATGATGTGCGAGAGCATCTGCTCCTCGACATCGAAGGCTGAGGGTTCGCCGGTCTCGGAAGCGAAGACGTCGCCGAGGATGGCCTTGTTGGCTTCATAGACAGCGAAGCAGTAACCGCGAATCTGGCCGTGGTCCAGCGCAACGTATCCAGGAAGGATGCGGCTGTCCATGTACTCCAGCAACAGGCGCGAGGACTGTGTGTAGTCCCACAGCAGGTGTTGGCGCCAGCGACGGCTTTCTTCCTGCAGCAGAGGCTGCAACTGACGTGCGCTGAAGTGACGAAGGTCAAGCATTTCGAATTGAACCGATGGAGTCATCCGTGCCAGACGGCGCAGAGCAGGTGCCGATAGCCGGAGTGTACGCAACTATAAAGGCGAAGGAAAGGGAGAAGCGCAAGATGAACCTAGTGAGGCAATGAGAATGTGGGGTGAGTGCAGTGGCGGATATTATTTTGCGGCGGAAACGCGGTAGACATCGAGGCCCTGCCATTCAAAGTCGCTGATCGGTTGATAGACGCGGCCGGCGAGCAGGGTGGGCAGTGTGGATTGGAGTTGCTTGTTGACCACAAGCAGATGTTCTTCCGGCGGTATGCAGGGTTTGCTTGTGTCGGCGCAGGAGAAGGCGACATTATCGTGAACGCTCTCTTCCACTTCTGACATGGAATAGTAAATTGGCGCTTCATTGCGGTAGAAGGCGAGACCGTAGACCAGGTCGCGGCGCACACCGTAAACGGCAAAGGCATGGACGTTGGGCGCGGCCTGTTGAATCTGCTGCGCGAGAGGCCGGGCGGAATAATTTTTATCCAGCAAGTCTCCGTTGTAGTGCAGCAGATAAATCAAGAGGAAGACGATGGGCACGAGCGTGATGGCGCGGAGATATTTGACGCCCCA
Organism: uncultured Acidobacteriota bacterium; assembly: GCA_903932385.1. Taxonomy (GTDB): domain Bacteria; phylum Acidobacteriota; class Terriglobia; order Terriglobales; family Acidobacteriaceae; genus CAIZGA01. Next base: position 909 of record CAIZGA010000231.1, on the reverse strand, counting down.
ATGGCCGACAACCAGCATGACCATGACAACGACTGCGATGCCGATGGCGGCTGATCCGAAGAGAGCGTAACGCGACGGCACCAGCGTTTCATAAATCATGTGCTGCGGAGAAAGAAGAAGAACGAAGGTGACGATGCCGCAGAGCAGGGCATGCGAGAAGAGCAGCCAGCCGGGAATGCCTTTGGAACGGATGCGGAAGAGATAATCTCCGGTGAGGATGGCGATGGGCGGGAGCGAGGGAAGAATGTAGCCGGGAAGTTTGGACCCGGAGAAGCTGAAAAAGACAATGGGGAAGATGGCCCAGAGAACGAGAAACTCGGGGAAGGCGTCGCCGGGTTGTTGCAGGCCAGGGTAGCGACCGGGATGGCGGCGCGATTTCCATTCATTGACGGAGATGATGACCGAGTCCACCATGGCACGGATGGCAATGATGCTCCACGGCAGCAGAGCGATGGTGAGGACGACTAGGTAGTAATAAATCGGCTGATGGTGCTGATAGCGGTTGGTGGCGAAGCGCTCCAGATTGTGTTCCAGAAAAAATTGCCTGAAGAAGCTTGGGTTGCGCATCTGCACGGCGATGAACCACGGCAACACCATGGCGAGATAGAGCGCGACGCCGGGCAGCCAGATGGTTCGCCAGAGCAGCGACCATTCTCGTCGAAGAGCGGCGAAGAGCAGGATGATGACTCCGGCCATGAAGGGCGCAACCGGGCCTTTGGCAAGTGTGGCGGCACCGACGAAGAAATAAATATCGAAGAGCCAGAATTTTTTGCCGGTCTCATACCACGCATACCAGCCGAGCATGCCGATGCAGAACGGAGCCGCCAACTGCATGTCGGTGGAGGCACCGCGCGAGAAGGCCACGATCCCCGCGCAGCTCACCATGATCAGCGCCGCATCGAGGTGGCC
>CAIZGA010000230.1 GCA_903932385.1 uncultured Acidobacteriota bacterium | reverse complement strand
GTGCTTCCTTGCCAAGGAAGATGTCGCGGGTTCAAATCCCGTCTCCCGCTCCAAAGCAACCTCCTGACGCGCACCTCTCCAGCGCAACGGGGAATGTAATCGGCCTCGCTGATCGGCCTCTCGACTTCAGCGACCGGAACGCAAACATCCTTCCAATACGGGGCGCGGTACCCAAGTGGTAAGGGAGAGGTCTGCAAAACCTTTATGCGTCGGTTCGAATCCGACCCGCGCCTCCAAAAAAACTCCTACATATAAATCTTCCGCAACCACACAATAGCAGTGGGTTCTTTATCGCGAAATTTTCGACTTGATAGCATGAGTCATGGTCAGAAAAATCTCCGCATTCATGTTGGCTGCAATCTTCTGTTTAACGCTCACACCTAAAGCGCCTGCCCAGAACACAACACACCACGTCATCTTCGTTGTCACTTCCTCCGACCAGAATGACTGGAACACGGCAATGGTGCTGGCGAATCACTTCCTCGACGGCATCCAGCCGGACGCGGCAACGGTTGAAGTCCTTGCCTATGGTGGCGGCATTGGCATTATGGCCAAAACAGCGCCGACTGGGCCGCAACTCGCCGAGCTACAGAAACGCGGCGTTCATTTTGTAGCCTGCGAGAATGCGATGCGAGCGCATCACATCCTCAGTTCAGACCTGCTCTCCGGCGTCACCACGGTACCCTCGGGCATTGTGGAACTCGTCCGCAAGCAGGAAGCCGGCTACGCCTACGTAAAAGTTGGCGAATAATTGTTCGGGAATGAAAGCGCTGCGTTACTTCGGACCGAGTAGCACTTGGAAGCCGACGTAGGCGACCCATGTGGGCTGGCTGTTGTTGACCGATGTAGCCTGAAAACTGCGGGCACCCATCAACAGCAGGTTCAGCGTCTTTGCCTTGTTCATTGCCTGCCGACCGCCGATGCCAATCGTCGTCTCGCGCTGTTTGGGATAGCCCGTGGCAAAATTGCCAACGCCCTGCACGGTGTGGATGCGGTTGGCGTCCTGGATATCGTGCAGTTCGAGGTAGACCTCCGTGGCATCAGAAAATTGATGGCCGACGATGAGTCCCCGCTGCCACTGCTGCGGCACAGCGTGATTGCCGAAACTATAGCCGAAGTCACCGTTGACGAGAATGGGGCCCACGCGGAAGTTGTATTCGATGGGCAGGAAAAAGTTGGGCCCGGGCGCAACCAGGCCCCGCGGCACGGCACGGGTAGGGTGATCCAGAAATATCTGCGGATAGGTGGAGATGCCGAGATTGGGATCGAGCGGTTCGGCGGCTGCTTCACCGGGCTTTTCTACTTTCGGCGGCGGAGGATGAATCACATCCAGCAGACCTGTGCCCCAGCGGCCGCGGAACCAGGAATTGTCTGTGGCGCGATGCTCGTAGAATCGCCACTTGATTCCGAGCAGGCTTTCTCCCATCCCGCCGATGACATGACCCGGCACCGCAGGCTGACTGTTGGTCGCCGGTTGTGCGATAGTCTGTTCAATAGCGATGGGCAGTTCGTACTTCAACTGCAAGCGGTCACCGAGTCCGTAATTGAAGTCGCCATCAGGAACCTGATACGCAGCCGAGGCACGATTCTGATCGGCAATCCAACCGAAATTAATTTCCCAGTGTTTGTTGCCCGGCGTGCCGGGATCGTCGGTGATGAATGGCGGGCCGCCTTGCGCATGGGCAGGATGCGCCAGAGAAAGTATTGTCAGCAGAACGATAAAAATCTTCGCCATGCTATGCGTAGTTGGGCGCAGATTCATGCCATGCCAGAATAGCAACTGCATTGTGTCCTTGTTGTGCAGAATCGCGTACGGATTAATGACGTGTGAGTTCGGTGATGAGTTTCCGCCATTCGGGCCAGCCGGCGATGAGTGCGTCGCGCGGCGAGTCTTCGTAATCCTCAAATTCAAATCCGGGCGAGACGGTGCAGCCAAGCAGAGCGAAACCGTATTCCTGCGGCGCATCCGGCGCGAGGCGCGAACCCTGCCATACATCACGCGGAACTACATGCTGCGGAGTTTCTCCAGCGACGAGGTTGTTGCCGATGCGAACCACGTTGCCAGTACCATCCGGCAGCAGCTGCAGCATCTCCACCGGATCGCCGAGATAGAAATGAAAAATTTCATCCGAACGCAGGCGATGCATTTCAGAGAAGGTATGCGACTCCAGCAGATAGTAGATGGCCGTGCCGGTGAGCCGTGGCGATGGATACCGCTCGACATTGACGATGCGTTCGGCGGATTCGTACGTGCGCACAAAGCAACCGCCTTCGCGCGGATGCGGCTGCAACCCAAGCAAACGCTTTACATCCTCTGCCGTGGGACGATTTTCTTCTGCACTGCGGCTGTGCATGGCCTTTCACTCCTGCAACGCGGAAATTTCTGCTAACGTTTCGCGCCGCGCTATGTGTAGACTAAACGGAAACCACTCGGCCAAATCAATATCCTGCATTTCCTGGAAATTCCAGAAAGACCCATGCGATGACAGACACCACCACAACGGCGGCGCGCAGCAGCAGACTCGCCTCCATCGAGCGCTATTTCCAGTTTGAAGAACTGGGCACCAACTGGCGCACGGAAATCCTGGCCGGCCTGACCACATTCATCACCATGGCGTACATCGTGATGGTGAACCCGGGCATCCTGCACAAGACCGGTATGCCGATTGTGGCGGTTACGGCTGCGACATGCTTCTCCGCCGCGCTGGGCAGCATCCTGATGGGCGCACTGGCGCGCTACCCGATTGCGCTGGCGCCGGGCATGGGCCTGAATGCGTACTTCACTTATGTCGTTGTGTTGAAGATGGGCATCCCGTGGCAGACTGCGCTGGGCGCGGTATTTTTCTCCGGCTGCATTTTCATGCTACTTACTTTCGGCGGCATCCGTCAGCGGTTAATGCATTCCATTCCGCAGGAACTGCATGCGGCAGTGGCCGGCGGCATCGGTTTGTTCATCGCATTCATCGGGCTGAAGAATGCGGGCATCATCGTTTCCGACCCGGCAACTTTCGTCACGCTCGGCAACCTGAAACACCCGGCAACCGCCATCGCGCTGTTTGGTCTGCTGCTGATTGCCATCCTGCAGGCATTCCACATTCGCGCCGCCATGCTGATCGGCATTGTGGGCGCGACGCTGACTGCGTGGATGCTGCAGTTGAGCGGCGTGATTGAACACATCGTCGAGTTGCAGCCCATCACCTACGACTTCCACCAGATGACGGCGACGGTATTCAAACTGGACCTGCGCGGTGCTCTGCATGTGGGTGCGTTTGAAATCATCTTCGTCTTCCTCTTCGTGGATTTGTTTGACAACATCGGCACGCTGGTTGCCGTCAGCAAAAAAGCCGGACTCATCGGCGAGGACCATCGTATCCCTCGGCTGAGCCGCATTTTCATAGCCGATGCAACTTCGACGATTGCCGGCTCGCTAGTCGGCACCAGCACGGTGTGCAGTTATGTGGAGTCCTCGGCCGGTGTGGCTGTGGGTGGGCGCAGCGGCGTGACGGCAATTACTACGGGCATCATGTTTCTGCTGGCGCTGTTTGCCGCGCCGCTGGTGGGTGCCATTCCCGATGCAGCCACGGCGCCGGCGTTAATCATCGTCGGCGGCATGATGCTGTCATCCATCTCTGAAGTGGATTGGCACAACCCGCTGATTTCGAT
>CAIZGA010000229.1 GCA_903932385.1 uncultured Acidobacteriota bacterium | reverse complement strand
TAATCAGGAGGGGTGTTTGAGTCATATGCACCCACTTAAGAAGGAGAATACAGCATGGAATCCTTACCCATTTCAGAATGGTTGCTTAGCGAACTCAAACAAAGTCGTTTCCCCTCCCGCATGCCAGCCCATCGCAGGGTGTATGAGTCGATACGCCGCGCGATAGTGAGTCATCAACTTACTCCTGGAACACGTTTGCCCTCTACGCGAAGTCTTTCTGAGGCGCTCAAACTTTCGCGTAATACCCTGCTGGCTGCTTTTGAACAATTGCACGATGAGGGATATGTGGTTTCTCTGACAGGGAGCGGGACCCGTGTAGCTGAAACATTTCCTGAAGAGTTTACCGAAACGAAGAATATCAAAGATACCAAAAAAACCGATTTAGCCAAGGGGGCGACCGGCCTTTCCGTTCGCGGTATCGCCGCAGCGGGGTTGTCGGATCAGCCCAGTTACGAAGTGCAACCCTTTGCGCCGGGTGAAGATGATTTTTCTGCCTTTCCAACCCAGCTTTGGCGCCGCTTGCTTAATCGGCAATGGCGAGCTCCCCAGCCTGCACATCTTGATTATGGACATACCGGAGGGTATTTGCCTTTACGTAGTGCCATTGCTAATTACCTGCGCATGTCACGTGCTGTAAACTTGACTGTGGAGCAAGTTTTAATTACCTCGGGTACTCAGCAATCGATCGATCTATGCGCTCGGCTCCTTACTGACAATGGCGATCTTGTTTGGGTAGAAAATCCCTGCTACTGGGGAGCACGAAGAGTTCTGGAAGTCAATGGCTTGAAACTGCATCCGGTGCCAGTAGACGAAGAAGGTATTTCTCCCGGTATTAACGACTTTCGCAGTCCTCCTCGTCTGATTTACACCACTCCCTCGCACCAATATCCTAAAGGAGTTGTCATGAGTTATGGACGCCGGCGCCTGTTGCTTGACTATGCGGAGAGCAAGGGCGCCTGGATATTGGAAGATGATTATGACAGTGAATTCCGTTTCGAAGGGCATCCACTCTCTTCTTTGCAAGGCATGGATCAGAATGGCCGGGTGCTGTATCTGGGGACTTTTTCCAAGGTGATGTATCCGGGTATCAAACTTGGTTATCTCGTGGTCCCTCCCGAGCTAACTGAAAGCTTTAAGCGGGGATTGTATCAATTACAGCGACCCGGTCAGGTGGTTATTCAAGCCGCGTTGGCCGAGTTTATTGACGAAGGGCATTTTGCCAGTCACATTCGGCGTCTGCGCCAGATTTATGGAGAACGGAGACGTTTGTTGCAGGAAGCACTGGCTCCGGTCACAAAAGTGGGAGCAAGCCTCCCCGTGGCCGGCTCGGGATTGCATCTGATGGTAGGATTGCCCTCAAGCTGTGACGATGTGCGGATTGCCGAACTTGCAGCGGAGCAAGGTCTGCGTGTTTATCCGTTATCCTCATATGGGATAGGAGATAAGCGCGAAAAAGGTCTGATTATCGGGTACGCCTATTCAGCAACCGAACGTATTGCCCCCTACGGGCGAATTCTGGCTGAGGTGATTCAGGCGGCACTCAGTTATTGATTTGCTATCAACCAATCGCATCACGCAGTCGATACCACAGCATACCCAACACCAAAGCGGGGGTGCGCAGTAGTTTTCCTCCGGGGAAATCGTGATGGGGAATACGCGATAACAAATCGAAGCGTTCAGCTTGGCCTGTAATGGCATCGGCAGCCAGTTTACCAGCCATGCCGGTGAGCGCTACGCCATGCCCGGAGAATCCTTGCAGATAATAAACATTTGCCGCGATCCTGCCAAAATCAGGTGCGCGGTTC
>CAIZGA010000228.1 GCA_903932385.1 uncultured Acidobacteriota bacterium | reverse complement strand
TTTCTCTCGCTGAAGTTGAACGCGAAGCCTCCGCACAAATTCAGAAGCTGCAGCAAGCCGGTATCGCCGTCACTCACATCGACACGCACAAGCATCTGCACATCTTTCCCCGCATCACCACCGCTCTACTCTCCGCCGCCACACGCTGCGGCATCCGCGCCATCCGCAATCCCTTTGAGCAATCCTGGAGCCGCCGACTTTCCGACGCGCATCGACTGCGTTCACTCGAAGTCGCGGCACTTCACTCGCTCAACAGAAAATTCCATCAGCAACCGGCATTTCTCAAACACACGGTCCACACCACCAGCGGCACCATCGGCATCGCCGTCACCGGCACGCTCAGCGCCGCATCGCTCCGCGCCATGTTCGCCGCCATGCCGCCCGGCACCTGGGAACTCGTCTGTCATCCCGGCTACAACGACGCCGACCTGGACCGCGTCCGCACCCGTCTCCGCAGCAGTCGCGACACAGAACGCATCGCCCTGCTCACAGAAATTCCCCAACTTATTAAGAATCATTCACGCATCGAACTCATCCATTATGGAAAGATACATTCTGAAGATGGATCTGTAACCAACGGGGCCGCACAATGAAGATTGGCATCACATGTTATCCAACCTACGGCGGCAGCGGCGTGGTCGCCACCGAACTCGGCATCGAACTCGCCGCGCGCGGCCATGAACTCCACTTCATTACCTCTTCACAGCCCTTCCGTCTCGCCGGTCGTGACAAGTGCATCCACTATCATGAGGTGCCGGTCTCAAATTATCCGCTCTTTGAATTTCCGCCCTACGAACTCGCCCTCGCATCACGCATGGCAGAGGTTGCGGAATATTATTCCCTCGACCTGCTCCACGTTCACTACGCCATCCCGCACTCGGTCAGTGCCATGCTCGCGCAGCAGATGCTCGCCGCCAAAGGCCGCCGTCTTCCCTTCATCACCACGCTGCATGGGACTGACATCACCCTCGTCGGCCTCGACGCCTCCTATCTCCCCATCACCCGCTTCGCCATTGAGCAGAGCAACGGCGTCACCGCCATCAGCGAACATCTTCGCCAAAGCACCATCAACTCCTTCGGCACCGTGCGGCCCATTGAAGTCATCTACAACTTCGTCAATTGCGATGTCTACCGCGCCGACCGCGAACATATCGCCGCCACACGCCCCACCTACGCGCAGCCGGATGAACGCCTGCTTGTGCATCTCTCCAACTTCCGCCCCGTCAAACGCGTGGTCGATGTTGTCTCCGTCTTTGCCCGCATCGCCGCAGAGATGCCCGCGCGCCTGCTGATGATTGGCGACGGCCCTGATCGTTCCGCCGCAGAGTGGCAGGCCATGCGCCTCGGCGTGCAGGACCGCGTCCACTTCCTCGGCAAGCAGGACAATGTCCACGAACTCCTCCCGCTCGCCGACCTCATGCTGATGCCCAGCGAAATGGAATCCTTCGGCCTCGCCGCTCTTGAAGCCATGGCCTGCCGCGTGCCCGCCATCGCCACCCGCACCGGCGGCGTGCCAGAACTCATTGAAGACGGCGTCAACGGCCTGCTCTTTCCCATCGGCGATGTGGAGGCAATGGCCACCGGCGCCATCGCTCTGCTTCGCGATACAGATCGCAACGCCGCTATGGCTGCCGCCGCACGCAAAACTGCGCAGCAGCGTTTCTGCTCCACCAAAATCATTCCGTTGTATGAGGACTATTACCAGCGAGTGCTGGCGCAGTAAATTTCGCCGTAATGATTTTCGCCGCAATTATTTTCGTCGACGTCCCGGCAGCCACTGCGCCGCCGCCGCCAGCAAATCATCCACCGAATCCATAATCGGCATCACCAGCGTCACCCGCGTTCCCCGCCCCGGCCGGCTGCTGATTTCCATCCGCGCCTGCGTGCCGTACAGCACATTCATCCGCTCCTGCACATTTCTCATGCCGATACCCGTGCCCGGCCGCACCAGCCCGCTCCCCGCTTCCATCAGGTCGCGCTCCGGCGGTATGCCCACGCCGTCGTCTTCCACTTCAATCACCAGGTTGCCCTCCAGAATGCGACTGCGCAGCGTAATCGTTCCGCCCTGGATGCGCGGCTCCAGCCCATGCTTGATGCTGTTCTCGATCAGCGGCTGCAGCAGCATGCTCGGGACAACAGAGTCCAACGTCTCGGGATGAATTTCCTTCACCACGTGCAGCTTCTCCGCGCCAAACCGCACCACTTCAATGTCCAGATAATCATCGGTGAAGGCCAGCTCTTCGCGGAATGCCACAAAGTCCTCGCGCTCGTTCAGCAGAGCCCGCAGAATATTCGCCAGCTTCACCACCATCTCCCGCGCCAGCTCCGGCTTGAAGCGCACCAGCGACCCAATCGAGTTCAGCGTGTTGAACAGAAAATGCGGATTGATTTGCCGCTGCAGCGCATCCAACCGCGCCTCCAGCAATAATCTTTCCTGCTCTTCCAGCCGCCGCTCAATGCGCACCAGGTCCCACACCTTCAGCGGTATGCCCACCACCACCGGCGCACATGCCACAATCGCCAGCTCCACCCACACGCCGGTCGAGTACAACGCAAACAGCCGCCCATGGCTGCGGTTCGCCACCCAGCCCAGCATCCACTGCATCGCCGCAATCATCACCAGCAGAATCACCTGCCGATCAAATCTTGGCCGACTCAGGTTCCGCCGCACCCAGCGGTACACACTCAAATCAATCAGCGGTGTAAAACTCCAAACATCCTCGCGTCCCACAACCGCGCCGTAGATACTGCTCACCGCCGCCACAATCAAATTCGCCGGCAGCGCAAGATATTCGTGGTGCATCACCGCCGGCACCGCCAGTGCCGTGCCGCCCACCACCGCCGCAAACGGCCCGAACAAAATCCCCAGCAGCACCACCGTCTCGTATGACAAATCCGCCGCCAGAAAATTCGGCACAATCACCCGCACCAGCACGCCCAGCGTCAGCGGCACGCAGATGAACACCGTCAGCGCCAGCGTCTGTCGCCGCGTCCGCTGTGTCTCCAGCAGCAGGTTCTTGAACACGCTCGACCGTGAGAGCGAGCTGGAAACCGCCGCCGCCACGCCCAGTTTCACCAGCAGCGTTATCAGGATGAGTTTGTTGTCAACCACGCATTTACTCTACGCTTTTCAAAATTGAATCCGGCACAGTGCCTCGTGAATCTTATAATCAAAGTATGCCTTATACGCTGGTTCAAAAAGTTGCCGATGCCGACTTCCCCACACGCTGGGGACATTTCCGCATCCTCGGCTTTGAAGGCCAACTCGACAAGCCCACACCAGCCTCGCCCTCCGGCAAAGACGGAGTCGTCGCCCTCGTCATGGGAGACATCCACTCCACGCCGCCGCTCGTCCGCATCCACTCGCAGTGCCTCACCGGGGACGTCTTCCACTCCCTGCGTTGCGATTGCCGCCAGCAGCTCGAACTCGCTCTGGATAAAATCACCACTGATGGCAACGGCATCCTTCTCTATGAGCAGCAGGAAGGCCGCGGCATCGGCCTCATGGCAAAGCTCCGCGCCTACGAACTGCAGGACCAGGGCCGCGACACCGTCGAGGCCAATCTCGACCTCGGCTTCAAGGCCGACTGCCGCGAATATGAACTCCCCGCCGCCGTGCTGCAGCAACTCG
>CAIZGA010000227.1 GCA_903932385.1 uncultured Acidobacteriota bacterium | reverse complement strand
TTGTCCGTGCCCGTGCCAAAGCGCAACACCTCCGGCTTCTGTTCGCAACTCAGGATCGGCACGCGGCCCGTGCCTTCAATCTCGTCCTGCCACCAGCGAATCAACCGCTCATGCTGCACCGGAGTCACTTCGTTCAGCCACAGCGCATACTGCACCACACTGTTGCTCGCCAGCTTTCCGGCAAAGCGGTGCGCGCTCAGGAACTGGTTCACTGTCTCGAACGCAACCTCCAGCCGTCCCAAACCAAACGGTGTATGCGTTCGCGGATTCAGCCGGATATAAATCAGCTCATTGTCCGCCAGAGGAATCAGTGAGCCCTGTCCCACACGGTTCGTCTGCTGAGAATAGTGCAACCCATCCGCCGTTCCATCCCACTGCGTGTTGATGCGGATCGTCGCGCCATCCACCGGCCACAACTGGAACGGCATCGTCTCCTCGCCGGTCAACTCCATCTCAATCGCGCCGAAGCCGCCCACCAGCACGTCTTCCAACACCTGCTCGGCCAGCGTGCGAAAACTGTCGCCCGCATTCGGCTGCTCCAGGTTGTTGCGCAGCACCGCAATCCGCTGCGCCGCATCCGGCACACTCGCCGGCGATATCCCCCGCTTCAGCCGAACCTGCCAATCCATGCTCGCCACGCGGTCTTTGATGATGTTGATCGCCCGTCGCGGCGCCGGCGTCTCGGCAAACTTTCGCAGATTCACCGGAGTCGGTTTCGGCAACGAATCATTGCCCGGCCGATAGGGCCCCATCAACGCCGGAAAAATCGACGGCAGTGCCGTTGTCTTTCGCTTTGCCGACGGCTCCTCGGCCCCTGCTGTCACCGGCCCCAGCACCCGCTGCAGCGTCCGTTCAATGCGCTCTCTCAAACTCACGTCCGTCCCCCTCAATCGACTTGCTTCCCAAAAAGTTGTGACTACAAAAAACAAGCGGCTACATAAAAGCTGTAGCCGTGAAGCTTGCGACGAAAAAATCTCTGCCTCAATAAAAACTCTCGCCCAAAAAAGAAGGAGCGCAGCCACAGCCACGCTCCTTTGGACCAACATCGTTCGAAAATTCCTGCGCATTCACCGCGCAGTCATATCAACAAGATTTTTCTCTTACCCCTATCCCACTTCAGCCTTTGACGTAACCCATGCCTCTAAACTTTTCGCCGTTGTTCTACCCGTACTGCCTTTGCTCTTAAATCTGTATTCATCGGTGAAATCGGTGTTAGTCCTTTTTCCTTACACCCTCAACTCAAGCCGCGCCGTATCCGCCACGCGCCCCAGGTCGGCCACTGTCAACACCCGCACCTGCTGCTGTTCCAAAATCTCCACGCCAAACCGGTACAGCTCCGTATCTTCCCCCACGCTGCTAATCGGCTCGATAATCGCCGTCAACTCCAGCTTCGCCTGTTCCACCCGCATCACGCCTTCGTTCAACCGCGGCGCACTGAAGGCCAGACTCTTCGCCGTCTCCACATCGCCATCCAGTGACACAGCATGAAACATCTTCACCACACCATTCGGCCGATAGCCGCAATCAATTCGCAGCGGATCTCCTGCCCGCGTGTACTCACTCGCCGCAATCCGTTTCCGCATCAGCCGCCACACACCGGCGCGTTCAAATTCATTCCGCATACTCTGTACAATCGCCGCCCGCCCGCTGCGCTGCTTCGCCACGCGTTCCCGCACCGGCTCCACGTACATCCGCATCAACTGTTCCATCTCCAACGCGACCGACTCGGCCAGGCACCCGCGCATCTCGCTCAACTGCACTGCATTGGAAAAACTTTCTTCCAGCGTCTTCATCATCAACGCGCCAGGCTGGCCATCATTCACTTCATTGCTCAGCCGCTGTTGTATCTCCATCTCCAGCGACTCCAGCAGTCCCGTGTCCGCCTCCGGATCCATACACTTCACGCGGCCCCAGTCGCGCGTAAACCGCACCTGGCTCACCCGCCCGCCGCCCGCCTCGCGCAGCAGCACGCCGATATTCACAAACTCGTTCTTCACCCTGTCCGGCACATACCGGATCAGGTGGAACTCGCATGGAATCCGCTCTCTCACCTTGCCTCAACTCCCCAAACACATCTATGCAATTTTTCCACCAAACTCTACATCAACCACTTCTCTTTTGGATTCAGTGTATTTTCGGCCACTTCAAGATTTCTCGGCACCACCACCTGCCCCTTCTTCACCCATTTTGGGAATGGCTCCCTGTCCGAATCCCGAAATGCCACAATCAACTCCCGCACTCTCTCTCGCCTCGCCAGCAATTGCTCCATCAGCTTTTCCATCTCTGTCAGGTTTCCGCCGTACCATTCCGGCGGCACCGCTTCGGCAATCTGCCACAACGCCTCTGCCGGCATCGTCTCCACTTTGCTCAGCCACGGTTCAAAACTTTCCCACCCAGTCACGTCCGCATAGGCTCGGTTCCTCGCATATACCCCGCGTAGCGGAGCATCCGGAAACCGCCATTCTCCCGCATGAAAACAATATCCCTGGTCAATGAACCACGCGCGATATTTTCTCTCTCGCTGCTTCCGTTCAAAGACCGCCTGCCGCCCGTTTGAATTGCCCGTCCATTTATCAATCACCAGCATCCCGGCAAACTCGTCCAGGTTCCTCACTTCGCCCAACTGTTCTTCCGGCAGATAATCCACCACTTGCCCGGGCATCAATCCGCCAACAAATTTTGATCCGAACTGCAGACCCGCCTTGCACCGTTCGCGTTTGCCGCCGAATTCCACCGTCATCTCCGGCGAATTCTCCACCAGCCACTCGCTCACTTCCACGACGTCGCACTCTGGAACAGAGAGTCCCACCTGCGCCGCCAGCCGGGTCGCCAGCAACTCATTCGCCAGCACCCGCACATGCTGTGCATTGTTCTGGAACTTCACCACGTACAGGTTCCCGTCCGCGCACAGCATCAGCTGACCTTGCGCGCCGCCCCGCATTCGTCGTACCTGTTGTACCGCCAGGACCGCCAAGTCTTCCCCTGTCGTATTCAGCTCTACGTCGCAGCATAATGCAATGCCGCCGCCCGCAACAGTAACTAACTCAACTCGCCATCCGCTGCGTCCGGTCGCGATGCGCCATCTCCATCCGCTCCGCGCGCACCGCATGGGCCATCGCCATCGCCATCACGCAATCATCGTGCGACCCCGGCGCAGCTCCCGTCCCGCCATGCCGCAGCCGGATAAACGTCCTGCACTCGGCCAGCAGCCGTGCACTGTGAAACATTTCCGTCCGCTCGCTCAGCAGAGTTCCCAGTGCTGCAATCATCCGCGGCCGCGTCAGCGAACTCGTCAGCCATCCTGCCATCCCGCCCTGCTCGTACAGGTTCGTATATTTCTCCGGCCCCTGCAGATACGCCAGCACCGTATGGCCGTGATTGTTTCTCTCCACCACCACCAGCGCCTGGTTGTACTCCCGCGCCAGCGTCGCCACGGCCGCCGCCATCTCCTGCGGATCCATCTGTCCTGCAAACTCCGCACACTGCAGCCCGGTTTCCATCTCCACCACTTGCGCCGCCGCCGCATCGCCATCCGCGCCGCCGCCAGCCGTGTCCACTCCGATCACATACTTCCGTCCCGCCACCGCCGGATACCAAATCTGCAGTCGGCCATTCATCCGCGTACTTATCGGCGGCTGCAACTCGCGCATCCGTTCCACCAGCGGCTTCATCTCAAAGATGCAGCTTCCGCTCGCCAGGAAACAGCTCTATGAAAATAGAGGTAATATC
>CAIZGA010000226.1 GCA_903932385.1 uncultured Acidobacteriota bacterium | reverse complement strand
GGCGTTCGGGGCCGCGCGCGCCGTGGCAAAGCGCCGCAGGGAGCGGCGCGCCAAGCTCCGGCGACACCCGCCAGCCCCTGTCCTCATCATGAAAGAGCCCCGTTACCAGCAATTCCGAGGAGCAAGAAACGGGTTCTAGGCTCAGCCAATGCCGCAAGAAAACTCTTACCGGGATCGTTTCTACCTACCGCCGAATCGCCTCATTACCATCGGATCTTCTTGTTCTCCCGAATGAGGGATTGCAGCTCGAAGACGCGCTGCACGTAGTCTTGCACTCGAGATTTCGTCCGCGTCTTAGGCGAACGTTTGTCATCGTCGATCCAGCAAAGGACTCCCACGGGCTTTCTGCCGATTGCCGAATCTTTGTCCGCAAACATGCCATTCCGGCCGATCAGCAAGTGATGCTCGTGGTTGAAGAACGATTTGCTATACACTTCTAATTCCAGATGGACCGGCTCCCGTTTCCCTTGGAGCTTGACCAGCATATCCGGAAATCGAGTGCGGGACCGGAGGATGCGTTCGATACCCAGTTGCTTATGGGCAAATGAGACGAGCGATAACACCTCCTGCTCACAAGTAGGCTCCCGTCCATAGAGCGGTATCGTGGCCGGATCGAAACGATGGTCTCTTACATACTTCTTAATGTGCTTAAACTCATGCGCGGTGATAGGAACGAAGGTCGTCTGGTTGAAGGCCCTGCGCTTCAACAAGACATCGATCGGCGGCACTGCGATGGGATGATCGATTCGAATATTCAAGGGCTTCCCCTCGATCAGCCAGGCGCCACCCTTGTGCCTCGCCTCAGCTTGGGCCCTTGGCGTGAGCTTCCCGAAGCGGGCCTTTCGGGTGCATTCGTAGAGTCCGGTTATGAGGCTGAGGCGTTCCTCCCTACTGTCAGTGCTTGTGTAGGCAAAGCTGACCCAGCGGTCGCCTTTCTTGACGTGTTGATACCAGGGCGGCGGTCGGCTTTTCCGCGCGGCGGAATTCCAGATGAAATTTGGCAACGCCTCCAACGCCTCAAGGTTATGCTTGATAATGTAATGATTGCGGCCGGTGGTGTTCATCATGAACGCTCTCTTGGTAGCCCGATAGATTACGCGGCGACTCGCACAAGGCCGCAAGGTTGGAAGTATCCTGGCCAGAGCCCTTGCGTTCAGTCTTAGAACTGATTTCGATCCGTGTGCTTCCTCGAAACCCCTATTCGTCATCTTCACGATGACGGCGAGCAAGCCCAGCCCCCAGCTTTCCAGTATGCAGCTCAAAAACCTAAAGGACTCAACCACCGTGCGTTGAGGGAAGCGGAAATGCAACTATCGGCGTTCGTTTGTCTCACGGGCGAAAACAACGTCGGTAACTTGAATATTCCTTCGAAACTAAAATGAATCCTACTCTGTTCCTGGTCCTCGGTCTTATCCTCGGAATGGTGATTGGCTGGCTGATTCGCGGGGCAAAGAAAATCACTCCGGATACGAGGATTGAAGCAGAGCTGAGGAGCCAACTGGATGCCCTTCGGCGCGAAATCGAAAAAAGCGGGATGCAGAGGCTTCAAGCTGAAAGCTCCCGAGCTGCGGCGGATGCCAGCAGACAAGCGGCCGAGCAACAACGACTCGCCGCGACCGAACAAGCCGCTGGAAGTGCGTCGGAGCTAAGGTTGGCGAACGAGAAACTTGCCGCTGTCACCGCCGCACTAGCAACCGCCGAGGCAAATGGACTTGGTGCGACCCGGCAAGCGACCGATCAAAAACAAGTGTTCGATGAGCAATATCGCGTTTTGAAAGAGATGGGGGAAAAGACTATCGCCGCGTTGCATGAGAATTTGGTGACCGCCGATGCCGCGATTAGAACGCTACGTGAGCGGGCGGATATAACGACAGCGGCATTGGCTACCGCCGAGGCGAACTTCAAGGCGGCAGACGAACGCAACGCCGAGCAAAAGCGGACACATGATGAGCAATACCGGACGCTCAAGGAATCCCACGAAAAGGCACTGGCGGACCTGCGAGAAGCATTCAGCGCACTTAGCGCCGAGGCCCTCAAGCAATCTCAGCCTGAATTCCTGAGATTGGCGAATGAGACGCTCGCCAAGTTCAACGAGAGCGCCAAAGGGGATCTCGCTCAGCGACAGGAATCAATCGCGACTTTGGTAAAGCCGTTGGAAGAGCAACTGAAGATTTACCAACAGCGCCTCGCGCAGAGCGAAACAACCCAATCGGCAACGCTGGGTGAGGTTTCGAAGCACCTTTCGACCCTCGCGCAACAAAGCCTGGCGCTCTCCACTGAGACTTTGCAGCTGAGGAAGGTGCTCAGCTCCAGTCAAGCCCGTGGACGCTGGGGAGAGGAAACGCTCCGCCGCGTGGTTGAAGCAGCGGGCATGAGCGCGCACTGCGATTTCACGGAGCAGACTCAATCCGAAGATAAGAAGCCCGATCTGATCGTGCGCCTTCCCGGCGAACGCTTCATTATAGTGGACGCAAAGGTGCCGGACTTGGATTTTCTGAATGCCTTGGGCACGGCTGATGAAATGAAGCGTGCTGAATCGCTGAAGGCCCACGCTGACAAGATGCGCGCGACGATTAAGGCGCTGGCTGACCGTGATTATCCGAGTCAGTTTCCGCGTTCACTCGATCACGTGGTCCTATTCTTACCTGCCGAGTCGTTGTTTAGCGCGGCCCTTGAAGGCGACAGCGAGATGATTGTTTGGGCAGCTCAACGTCGGATTCTCCTGACGACCCCCGCCTCACTCATTGCGCTTTTGCGCTCGGTGAGTATCAGCTGGCAACAGCACGAGCAGACCGTCAACGCGAAGCAGATTGCTGAAGCTGCGGGAGAGTTATTTTCTCGCGTGGCTACGTTTGCGAAGCATTTTGTGACTATTGGCGCTGGCTTGGAGCGGGCGAACACGGCTTACAACGATGCTGTGGGCAGCTATGACCGCTCGGTTCGGCCCAGTGGCGAACGCGTGCTAAAGCTCGGCACTGAGGCTGGCAGCAAGACACTGGCAAGTCCGGAGCTTCTCGCTGCGCAACTCAGACCGCCGCCAGTCATGGAGTAGTCGAATGATTCGGCTACGCTGTGCTGGGCGCCGCAGTCGTGGCCAGCATGTCAGTCGGCAGTTCGGTGACGTAAGACGCCGAATCCATGAAATACACGCTTCGAGGCGGCAATCAGTCAGCGTCCAACCTGCGGTTGCGACTCGTGTTTGCAGGTAGGGCGTTTCGCTCAGAATCGCGGCGCCTAGATGAATGTTAACGTCCGCCAGCCGAGCCTCGTGCTTCTGCCTGATTTCCTGGCCAAGACGGAGCTTCAATGAGGTCTCGGGTTCGTTGCGCATGCCACCAACCGAGTCATGCCCACCTCACTAACCAGTCCCTTCAAAGCAAACATCCCGGGCGATTTGACTGAGACCAACGAGATTGTATCGGAAGCAGCGCCAAGGCAGGGTTTGGCATCGACCATCGCCGTAGGATAAATTAGTCCATAGAGAGTGAAATCCAGCGAATTGAGCGCGGCAATTGCCGCAGCGGGTTTACATCCCGTGCTTCTGCAAGGCATCGCGGACAGCGATGATGCAGGGCCGTTGGTTGACGGAGGGCTCAACGAATTTCTAGCTGCGGCCAAGGTCTTAGGGGCCAAGGCTGTTTTTTATTATGTGAGCACGTTTGATGAGAACGATTTTGTGGTGGAGGTATCCCCAGAGGCTAGCGTTTCGTCCGAGCCTGCCGATAGAGATGTGGAAGATGGCGAGTCTATCGACTTGAGAATACTTTCGCCCAACATGGTTGGATTCAAGTCGCACCTCGGAAAGGACTGTGCTTTCTTGCTTCATGCTGAGGGCGGCGTGGCCAAGCTCGGCTGCTACATAGAAGAAGACTGGTGGACGGCGTTCGGTGAGAAGCGGGAAGAGGCACTGGCAGAGTGGTCGAAGCAACGGGGTGAGCGGATGGCGGAAGCGGACGATGAACAGGCAAAAAAAAGAGAAGAGCTAGTTGAGTCTTTGCATGCGCTGTTGGATGACGCGACGTTCGTTGCGATTCGGACCCAACAGGGAATGAAAGCGTATGCGCTTAAAACGGTTTCCGGATTGGACGAATTAGATGCGCGGATGCTCACGGCAGAGATTCAGGCCCTGAAGGGCGAAGTCGATGCGCGGGGTTTGAATCGAAAGAAGCACTAGAAATTCACGCCCTGACATTTCCTCGATGCCTTACCCTGTTCCACACACCTTCCCGACGTTGCGCCGTAGCAATGGCGTGCCGCACCGACGATCACTTCTATTGATGGGTGCGGGCATGTCTTACGGACTTGTCCCGCTTCCGCCGAAATTACTGGAAGAAAAAGGGGCGAAGGCATCCCTCGCGTTGGGTTGTGCGCCCCCGGTCGCCGGTGAAACGTTGTATGCTTGGGCTGATCGCGCGGTAGCGCATCTCACGGCAGCACATAACGGAAATCCGAAACTCGCGTTGGGTCGGTCGTTGGACCTTTTGAGTGAGCAACGATGGTTGGGTTCGGCAGCAACCGAACGCAGTGCGCCTCGCCATCGCGTGGTCGCCAGGTTCGGACGAGAGGGGCTTTGGGAACAAGTGTGGTCATTTAACTGGGACTGCGTGCAGGAGAGTGCGCTGGAAAATGTTGGCATCACACGCAACGCGGTTGATCCGCGACTGCCATGGCCAACCGGGTTCCGAACTTTCATCACCGCTCAGGAATGTCCGCAGGTGGCGGAAGAAAATATGGTTCACGTCATCAAACCGCACGGATGCGTACGCGCATTGAGTGATGCAGAACGGGAGAGCGATGCCGGCAATGATCCGCGGGCATTGCAGTTGGCGACGCGGTTTCTCATTACCCAAACTGAACTGACTTCACTGAATCCAAATGGTGATCCGACGCACGTCTTCATTTTTGCGACGCTATGCTCCCGGATGTCCGCGCATCCGTTGGTGACAGTCGGGTGGAGCGCCAGCGAAACCTACTTGCTCGAACACATTGAAAATACGGTTCGTCCACAATTGGCGATGCGGGTGCTGGCCGCGGATGAATTGAGTATTGTTGATCTTGCTTTTCACATTGGGCATCCGCGATTGGCACAGTGTTACAGTAAAACCGCAGCTCAGGCCCACGTGCCCGTGGGGGCCACAGGGCTCACTACGGATGATTTATTCCTGTGGGTTCAGGCTCTTTACGGGTTGGAACGCCTGCGACTCGCCGTGGGGGCTCGGCCAGCTGACGTACAGGCAATCGCGGCAATAGAGATGCTATTGGCGGCCCCGCCGGACGACCGCCATTTTTCAATCGAATGGGTCGATAATTTTCTCCCGGTCTGGGTCCGACTTTGTTGGCGATGCGGTCTGGTGCCGTATTATGATGCGCAGAATCAATTGTTGCCGGTGGAGGAATTTAATCTGGAGCGACGGGATGAGCATGTTCCCTGGAATCTGTCGGGTTGTGCGCGACCCGAGTTGACTGCGGCCGCAATACTGATTGCGGCCCTCCAACGAAGCGGTTCAGGTGCAACTTGGGATTCCACCAATTTTCCCGGCGGACTCTATCGCGCCAGCGACAGTCTCCTTGTGGTGCCCCTTCCTGGTTGGCGAACCAGCGCGGACAACGAATTGCGCGGGCTCCAACCATTGATCAACGCATTGCAACGATCAGGCGCTCAGCCTGTCGAACGTCTTGGCATTCTGCCACTGATGACGGATGAGGCTCAGCCGAGTTCTAGTGATGTTGCCGTGTTGAGAGAAAGCTTGGCCCACCGGATTGGAATGGCGGCGTTTGCCCAAAGTGACAGGATTATTGTTATGGACCTTGCCAGCCTCTAGTTAAAATGGGCGTTCGCATCCTACAGTCCTGCCGCACCTACTTAGACCGAGCCTACCGGGAGCGGTTGGGCTACACGGTAGGGGAGGTTTTGGGTAATCCAATATCGGACCATAATCCGGTTTGGCGCACGGTTTCCGCTGCGGACTTCACCAGCGATGGGACGGCAGTGACGGAGGCTGCTGGTCTGCTACTGGACCCCGAAGTTGGGATTCTGCTTTACCTCGTGCCGTTTCTGGAGAACACGCGGGTGTCTGCGCACGTCAATCGCGCCCTGCGCATCCGGTCACAGCTTTCCGTGGAACGGAATTATTCGGCGGCTCCGGCTGCGGACCGCGATCCGTTCGGGGCATGGCGTGTTTCAATATGCTGGCTGGTGCCTTCTGAAACGGGCAAGAGCCGCTGGTTGGAGCAAGTGATCGAACTCCGAAAAGGGACGATGTTTTCCGAGGAGGTGTCGCTTGATGCGGTTTTCCTCATCTCGGGGAATGAGGAGAAGGCCATCGAATTACATGGGTTCCCATGTTTGCTGATGACGGCACGGCAGATTTTGCAGAAAAAGGAAATGGGTGACGTCACACAGTGGTTGCGCGCCGACAAAGCCGTTCGCGCCGCACTCAAGGAGTTTGCCGCCGGGTTTGAACCCACCGCTCAGAAAACGTTGGCAACGGAAGTCGTAAAGGAATCGGAACGAGTCGGCGATCCCGCGCTCGGTGTTCCGCTGGATTCTTCCGCTTCCAGTCCGGTGGAATTGCGAGAACTGCGGATTCTCAATTTCCGCAACCTAAGTGACGTGCGGTTGGATTTCGGCAATGAGCCGGTCGGGGCGAGCATCATTCACGGACCGAATGGCACCGGGAAGAGCAGTGTTTGCGAGGCACTGTCGATCGCACTTTTCGGTTCATCTTATCGCTTCAATCGTTTTGCGGATCGCGATCGCGAGAAGGATCTGACAACGACAAATCGTTCAGGGGAGTATGTCGCAGAGTATCTCACAGGGATCGAGACGAAGAACATCGAGCCACGTCTTGGCCTGAATGGTCTCGCGCCGGAACGCGTGCATCTGATTAGCAGTGACAAGCTCCTGGAGTCGGAAATGGCAATGAGTGGGACTATCCTAACTCAGGATACCAGCCTGGAATTCGCAAGAATGCAGGCGGACGAGTTGGGCGCACGCGTGCTACGCAACTATTCCGAGGTTGCGGAGCGACTCGAAAGCTACACAGAGGAAAGATACGAAAGAGCAAATTCTGCGCGACAGAACTATCTTCGAGGACTCAACCTTTCTGCGGCGATTACCTTGCTGGATACCGCCTATGCACGTCTCGCGAGCCGTGAACTAAGCCGCTTAGTTTCTCCATCGTTGGACGCCCACGCCGGCTGGTTGACTCAGCTTGCGAGTTATCGCTGGAAGTCAGCACCGCGTGACCTTTCCGTCCAGTGGGATGAATGGGTTAGCGACGCACGGCGCACGTCCGTTGCTGAGGCGATTGCTCAACGTCGCACGGCAGCGTCTATCCGGAAGGAACTTGGGTGGTGGCTTGAGAGCTACAATAAGCTCGTGGGGCGCTCGAATGAACTAGCTCGGTCGATTACGCTGAGTGTGGAAGAATATTCCGGTGAACTGGCGGAAGCCGATACGAAGCTTCGGGTTTTAATCGAATGGCGTGCGAAGCGCGTCCAAGGCGGAACGGCTACGGTGCCCGCTGAGGCCGATGAGACCAAGAAACAACTAGAGGAGTTGCAGAAGCAGCAGCAGAGAATTACCGAGGCGGGTCAAGATGCACGAACGCATTTGGAGCATCTCACGCAGGTCGAAGCATTCGTCTCGCAAACTTGGTCGAAACTACACCCCGACGATTGTCCGACCTGTGGCGTCAATCACGCCCAGCAGGGCGGTGTCTTGAACGTGATTCGTGGATTGAAAGCGAAGGCGACCGGAGAACGCGACCGCCTTCGAGGTGAATTTGCGAAAACGAAAGAGCAGATCGATGGCGCGCAAAAGAAGCTCTCTACATTTGGGCAGGCGCAATGTCCGCTCTCGAACGAGGAACTTTCTCGTCTGGCCTCAGCGCTCCAATGGTTGTTGCCAGAAGGCGCGACCATAGATGGCTGTTTGGATGATGAGGCCCTTCGCGGGGATTTATTGGGGTTGTTAGAATGTGTGCGGTCAGTTCCTCCGCTGCCGCAGTTACTCGACGCCGATGAACAAGCCGAGCGGGTCACAGTGACGATTCTTGGTCAATATAAAGAGGCAGAGGCGATCTTCGAGGCCCCGGACAACTGGAAGCCGGTGAAAACAAAGCTTACGGAAACTTTGGCTCGGGTGCTTCGGGAACATCTGCCTGGGACACTGGCGGGACTTTGGGTCGAATTGGCAATGAATCTCACTTCAGCGGCATGGCTCCTGCCGGATCGGCCAAGTATTCACGTGGTGACTCGCCGGGGCGAAAAGAAATCGACGCTGCGGATGAGAGGCCGGCTCGTTCGCTACATTCTAAATCAATCGGAAATTCACGTGCTGGGACTCGCATGGTTTTTCTCCCGCTACTTGACCCACGGTAGATTTCATCATGCTTGCCTCGTGCTGGACGATCCGGCCCAAGAGATGGATCAGACGACGTATCGCGAGTTGTGTCGGCTTTTGGAAACGTGGTGTCGCTTACACCGGGTGTATCACCGTCCGCTGAAGTTGGTAATATTGATGAATCAGGAGAATCGCGCGCTGGATGCCGCCCGCGCGACAGGTGGAGTGACTCATCTGCTCGGCTGGGTGCCCGAGCAAAAGAACTCAGTCAGCGTATTGAATGTCGTGGCTCCTGGATTTTTTGCGCCGACACCGACACGTTTGTTTGCTATGGGAACACCAGGCTGAAGCGTTTCTCACCGCTGCGTGCCGCATTAATCGTGGTCAACGTCGTCGAAGATCGATCTCGAATCCTCGGACGAGACTGCGGAAGAGCTGTCGGCTCCGAAATCATCCGTGTCGGGCTCGGGTTGGTGTTCCGAGCGCAATTCTTCGATGGCTTCCTTTACGTCGATCACCGCTGCGTCAATATGTGCGATGGCGTCTGGGTGTTCGGCGAGTTCGACACGAAAATCCTTCAATGCGCTTACCAGCAAGTAGAAGTGTTCTTCCGGGTCGTCTTTTTTGTCATAGTTTGAGCGCCAATCCCGGATTACACCGTCTATTTTAGGGAGAAGAATCGTCCGCACATCTTCCATAATTTGAGCGAACTCGCTCGGCCTTATAATTTCGCGAATGGACGCGCGGAGAAAATCTGCATCAGGTGTCGAGGTCGCGAGAGTTCGTATTGTTGCAACTGCCGCGGCTCTTTTGCTCTCCGGCAAAAGCCCCAGTTCATTCAACCGCACAATAACGCTCACATCGGAATGTGCGGTAAGGTAGGAACCGAAGCTCAATGAAGGAATGAAATCTGGATAGCGGGCGATGTAGCTGGCCAAATAAGCGTGATCGCACCGATAGGAAAGGAACTGATGCAAGCTTCGTTCGTTCCCGTCTTTTGTCGCTTCAAACGACTCTATCCGGGTTGTGAGCGCGTCGAATCGGTCGACGGGAACGATTACTTTTGCGCCTTGAATTCCGACATCGCCGCACGTCACTTCGTTAAGCAATTTGTTAACGGGCGTACCCGTCAAATAGATGTCCATCAGCTCCCGATCTTTCGCTACAATTGCGGCGAATGCGTCGCGGATCGTTGGGTGTTTGAACCGCCAAAAATAGCTGCCACCTTGAAGCGATTGGAGCAGCAAGCTCCCTTCCAGGGCATTCAGTGAATTACGAACGTCCGCCATTGAGCCGCCTAGGAGTATGATGGCGTGTTCCTCATCAGAATTCATTTTGATTGGGCTCGCGAGCAAGCCGCCGCGCATGAAAACCAGCGCAAGCGCAGACAAACTGCCGGCATCCAACGTCTGGATGACTTCAGTAAGCAATTCTTTGGGATGCGCGACAAAGTCATCAAGTCCCGCTTTTGAAACCGTTAGGCGCTTGGTAAACAGACTCGTGCCTAACCGGCGGGCAGTTTCTGGGCTAAAACCGGAGTGGTGGGCAACGTCAGTTAGAAATGGTTTGAGCCGGCTTTTATAACTCGCGAGCTGGTTGCCTAATCGAATGTGATTGTATAGTATCTGTTCGCGCTCGTCCTTAGAGAGCTGTTCGACGCGAATCACGACTTGCGATTCACGGATGACGGGAAGAGCCGATTCTTTCAAGTATTTGATCGCGGAGCGGTAGATATAATCACGTGACGTGAATAACACTCTGGCACCTCGTTTAATTGCCGCGACCACATGAGGGAATGCACGATTCCAGCCTACGGTGGTAGGCCAATCGACCTGAGTTGAGCCGAACACGTCATCAACCCAGAAGAACTGCTTGGATTCGTTGGGATTTGAGTGAGCGACAAAATCATCGGCGTCCCGGACTTTGAGCGTTGAACAACCCCACTCGTCGAGGGCTCCAACCGCCAAAGCGGCGGCTATCGTCGATTTTCCGCATGCTGGTTCGCCTAGGAGCAGCACAAAGCCATGCTCCACGAGGGCCTTTGCGCTTCGTTGATAGGCGTCCGTGATGACGAACTTTGCCAAATCATCACCCAATGCGCTCAATATTTCTCTGGCTTGGTCGGTAGCACGCTGGTCGAGGATTTGACTCAAGTCGCCGAGCCCGTAAACGCGAGGAACCAGCATTCGCAACCTGGATGATTCCCGAATGATCTGCGAAATTCGCTCCGAACCGTATGCGGAAAATTTCCTTATTCCCGGGATTCCTTGAACCAATTGGCGAAGTTCTTCTTCAGCGGAACCTGACAGGTGGGCGTTCGTGAAGAGAAAATAATTGTCGGCGAGCCCGCGGGCCGCGAGACGTTTTGCCTTTTCCAATTCATCTGCGAGATCACCGGGCCTAATCTGTTTATCTGCTTTCGATGTGAATTTGCACTGAATCGTAAACGATCCTTCGAATAGTTCGCCTGATGCTGTCTTCCATTTCCCATGAAAAGCACCGTCTCTGCCTCCATCGTTGGAATCAAAAAATCCCTGCACCGTTTGCCCGAACACCTCGGCTGCGATTGTGGCGCAGAGATTTTGAAAGGCTTTCCAGCCAAGAGTGTGAAGCTCGTACGTGATCTCTCC
This sequence comes from uncultured Acidobacteriota bacterium, assembly GCA_903932385.1. Classification (GTDB taxonomy): domain Bacteria; phylum Acidobacteriota; class Terriglobia; order Terriglobales; family Acidobacteriaceae; genus CAIZGA01. The sequence continues at coordinate 138 of CAIZGA010000226.1, read as the reverse complement.
TGCTTGAACCTTAGAGTGACTCATTGTTAGGTGGTCCTCGTTGGTTCCGAGCGATGGACGTCTGTTAACCTACGCTAACGGGCACCAGCGTCATTGTGTCGTTACCGAAAATATCGATTACCTTCACAGCAACGACGT
>CAIZGA010000225.1 GCA_903932385.1 uncultured Acidobacteriota bacterium | reverse complement strand
GGGAGAGCGAGGAAGGGTAAGGCAGGGAAGAGAGAAGCAGGGGTTAGGGTTTAGGGATTAGGGGTTAAGAAAGCAAAAGCAAAACCGAATCTGAAACTAAAACTGAAGCTGAAGCTGATACCAAAACTAAAACTGAAGCTGAAACCAAAATCGGAATCGAAACGCCCCGTGTCTTGATGAGAGATGTGGGGCGTTTGATTTTAATTCGCAAAAATAAATTGCTGAAACATTAAAGTGTTTTGTCCTTCCAGATGAAGGCGCCGGGTTGGGGCAGGCCGATGTGGGCGAGGACGCGGCAGACGAATTCGTGCGCCATCTCGTCGGTGGATTGCGGCTTGGCGTAGAAGGCGGGCATGACGGGGAAGATGACGGCGCCGGCGTCTGCGGCGAGTTGCATGTTGCGCAGGTGGATGCGGTTGAAGGGCGTCTCGCGCAGGCAGAGCAGGAGCGGGCGTTGCTGCTTGAGGGTGACATCTGCGGCGCGCTGGATGAGGTTGGCGGCGAGACCGTTGGCGATGCCGGCGAGCGTGCCCATGGAGCAGGGGAGAACAATCATTCCATCGGAGGGGTGCGAACCGCTGGCGATGCCGGCGGCGATGTCGTCCTGCGCGTGGTGATGGATTTTTGCGGCGTTGGATTTGTCGGGGCCGAGCAATGTATCAATCAACGCGCTGCGGCCGGGGAGATTGAGTTCCTCGGCGAGGACGCGATAGGCGTGGTCGGAGGGTACGAGGTCGACGTGGACGACGCGCGGGTCGCGGGCGAGGGCGCGGAGCATATCGCGGGCGAGGACGGCACCACTGGCACCGGTGACGGCGAGGGTGAGGCGAAGGTTTTCCGGAGCGGCGTGGCTGCGAAGCATATGAGTATTATCGCGCAGGGCCGATGGGCGTGGGGAGGCATCTCGGGCGATGTTTATAACATCACAAACAGAGAGGGAATGATGAAAACCAAGCTGAAGAAGTTTACTGTGGCGGCGGGCGAAAAAGTGAACCTGAAAAAATGGCCGACGCGGACGGCGCCGCTGTACGAGTCAAAAGAAAATTACCAGGCGATGCTGCAGGAACATGTGGCGAAGCTGAGTGCGCTGCAGGAAGTTTTCTACGCGGACAACCGGTTTGCGCTGCTGCTGATTTTTCAGGGCATGGATGCGGCGGGAAAAGACGGGGCGATTCGGCATGTGATGTCGGGCGTGAATCCGCAGGGGTGCGAGGTGACGAGCTTCAAGCAGCCGAGCGCGGAAGAACTGGAACATGATTTTTTGTGGCGGACGACATGCAAGCTGCCGGAGCGGGGGAGGATCGGAATTTTCAACCGCACGTATTACGAAGAGGTGTTGATTGTGCGGGTGCATGCCAAGCTGCTGAAGAACGAGACGGGGAAGAAGAAGGACGACAGGGAATTGTGGGAGATGCGGTACCGGTCAATCAACGAGAGCGAGGCGCACCTGCACCGCAACGGAACGCGGGTGGTGAAAATATTTTTGCATCTCTCGCGCGAGGAACAGAAAAAACGGTTTTTAGAACGCATTGAGATGCCGGCGAAAAACTGGAAGCTGAGTCTGGCGGACATCCAGGAAAGAAAATATTGGGACGAGTACAGGAAGGCGTACGAAGAGTGTTTGAGTGAGACAAGCAGCAAACATGCTCCGTGGCATGTGGTGCCGGCGGATGACAAGGAGAATGCGCGGCTGATTGTGTCAAGCCTTGTGCTGCAGGCGATGGAGGAGATGCAGCTGAGTTATCCGAAGGCGGATGCGAAACGGAAGCGGGAGTTGGAGATGATTCGGAAAGAGTTGATGAAATGAATTTGTGACATTTCAAAAGCAACATTTTTGCGTGAAGTGCAATCTATATATTCAGGATGAAATTATTTTTTCAGAGAAAGATATTTCGTGTGGTGGCGGCGATTGCCGCGCTAATGCTTTGCGCGAGTGCGGCGCGGGCGCAGGTGACGCTGCTGCTGGAGGAGCCGTACGGCGAGTTCGGCGCGATGAATCCGACGGGACATGCGGCGGTGTATTTCTCGCGGGTGTGCGCGGTGACGCCGACGGAGTTGCGCCGCTGCCGCGCGAATGAACTGGGCGTGGTGATCAGCCGCTACCACAAGGTGGATGGTTACGACTGGCTGGCGGTGCCGCTGCTGCCGTATCTATATGCCGTGGACAATTTTGATGAAGTGCCGAATGATGCGACGCCGGCGACTGCGGCGAAGCTGCGCGATGCGTGGCGGCGGGCGAACCTGCAGGCGATTGCGCCGGACACGGCGGAGGGCGGGACTCCGGCGGGCGAGTGGGTGCAACTGGTGGGCGAGGCGTATGACCGCAAGATGTACGGCTACCGCGTGGAGACGAGCGAGGCGCAGGACGATGCGTTTATTGCGGCGTGGAATGATCGCGGGAACAAATCGCATTTCAATCTGCTGTTCCACAACTGCGCGGACTATGTGCGGGTGGTGATGGATTTTTATTTTCCTCATGCCGTGCACAGGAACCTGGTGGCGGATGCGGGGATGATGACGCCGAAGCAGGCGGCGCGGTGCATGGTGCGATACGGGCGGAAGCATCCTGAAGCGGGGCTGCAGATTTTTGAAATACCGCAGGTGCCGGGGAGCATCGCACGGAGCAAGCGTGTGGATGGCGCGGCGGAAGCGCTGTTGAAATCGAAAAAATATATTATTCCGCTGGCGCTGCTGCATCCGTATTTTGCGGGAAGCGTGGCGGTGGCGTATGTGGCGGAGGGCCGGTTCAGTCCGCCGAAAGAAGCGCCGATGATGGGGGAGTTGATGCCGCTGGAGAAGAGCCAGGAGCGGCAGGTGCTGGTGCGGCGGAGCGCGGGGCAGGAGTGATGAAGGCAGGGGTTAGGGAGTAGGGATTAGGGATTAG
>CAIZGA010000224.1 GCA_903932385.1 uncultured Acidobacteriota bacterium | reverse complement strand
CCGATATGCTCCGCGTTGTTCACGTCCTTGATGGCCACGTCGAGGCGATAGCGGCCCGGACGCAGCGGCAGTGCCTTCCAGTAGACAGAGTTGTTGTCCTGCGTCTTGGAGAGCAGTTCCGCAGGCTCTTCAATCTGTACGGTGTCTTCGTAGGTCTGTGCGATACGACCGGTCAGCGTAGTGGCGCGAATGAGAATATTCACCGTGCCCTTGGATACGCCGTCCTTCGTGGTGAAGGTGATGTCGCGGTTGCGCATCTGCAACGTTATGGGAACCAGAACAGTATCATTGGTCACCTTCACGTAGTCGGTGCGAACCTCAAACGGGAAAATCGGCCCCTTCAGCAGTGTGGCATCCACCATCACGCTTTCAAGGTCCTTGAATTTGATGGCTGGCGGCGCCGTCAACCTTGCATACATGTCGATGCGGTCAAATTCCTTACTGTTCTGCTGCGCGCTCAGTGGGCCGGTGCCGAGGGATTCCACACCGCTCTTGAAACGATCTTCAATCTTGGCCACGCCCATCTGCTCAAACAGCGTCGGTGCCATACCGGGGTTGTGCAGCAGCGCGTCCTTCTCGGAACGGTCGTAGGTCATGTGGTAGTCGCCGCACATGCAGGTATCCACAAACTCTACGTCGATGTTGTCGCCAATGCCTTCCAGATAGCGGTAGTGCCAGATCTCAAACGGGTAGGTCGAGGTCTGTCCGCCGCCTTCTTCCATCGGGCGGTTGTAGTCGCCGCCGCTGGGGTGCTGGTCAATGTCATCCGGCTTGCCGTACATGATGTACAGGCGACCGCGGTCCGTCTTCCATCCCGGCTTGCCGGCGGCAAAATGTTCATTGGCGTAGGCGATGCGGCGGTAATGCTCTTCTTTGAATTCATTGTCCGGCGAATCCTGATTCGGATTGCGGCGCAGCCAGAACTGCTCAATGAAGTTGTCACGCTCTTCGTCGTTGGAGAGGCTCTTGAAGGCCTTGATTTCCTGGTCGGAGATAATCCAGACCACGTCCTCATCCAGCCACTTCTTGTACTCGCCCTTCAACTCGTGCTTCAGTTCCTTCTGCTGCTGGACTTTTTCATGGTCGCTGAGCGGACGCTTCAACGGGTCATACTGCTGGCTGGCGGCAGGCGGAGCCGTAGACACGGCGGCACCGGGTGCAGTTGCACTCTGCGTTTGCGCGGCAACTACGCCTGCAACACTGATGAATGCCAATGCGCTTGCTGAAACTACCCAATTACGGCCTATGGCTGACATACCGTTACTCCTTACTGCAACAAATCGTGAACATCGCTGAAAACACAAACTTTAAAGTGGCTAAACTACGCCACACTGTATTGTAAAACCTGTCACCCGCAGATACAAGCCGTCACCTGTTATGATGAAGCCACCTGTGCAGCCTGAACGCATGCGAATTGCATACAGGTTGGACGCAGCAGCGGGCCTGTTGGTGATTTTGTCCCCAGAGTTGCAGAACCCGGTCGGCAATTTCCCCGTATATAGGTCTGTTGGCGGGATATGTTCTCCGGTGGCTAACCTTACCGGCGGCAATCCATCCAACATGCATAGACTTTTCAAGGACTTTGAGTAATTCCCTGCTACCTGGTCGCTTTGCTGCAGCCGCTCCCGGGCAGCATATGAACGTTGAGGATTGAAGAAGAGAGTTCATGAGCAAGAAAAAAATTCTGATTATCGTCGGCGTTGTTGTTCTGGTAGCTGGCATTGTGGCCGCAACCGTCTGGCGCAGCCAATCCAAAGTCCCTGCAGTCCTCGCCAGCCAGGCCGCCCGCCAGGAGCTGATTTCAGCCGTCAGCGGTTCGGGGCAAATTAAGCCGAAAACCTATGTGAATCTGGGTGCCACCTCCTTCGGTCGCATCACGCACCTCTACGTCAAAGAGGGCGACTTCGTGAAGAAAGGCCAGATTGTGGCTGAAGTGGAAGACGAGTCCCCCGCTTCGCAATTGGCTGCGCAGAAGGAAACCATCTCCACCAACCAGAGCAACGTGGTGGCCGATGTTGCCAATGAAAAGACTGCCGAAGCCAACGTAGAAGAGGCCAAGGCTGATCTGGAACAGAAGTCATTCGACTACGAGCGCTACAAGCAGCTCTACAAAGAGCAACTGGTTTCCAAGGCCGACTTCGACGCGAAAAAATCTGCCTATGATGTGGACGTTGCCACGCTGGCGCAACGGCAGGCAGCCGTCAATCAGGCGCATGCTCAGACCGAAGCGGCACGCCGTCAGGTGTTGCAGTCCATGGCTACGCTACGCGGCAACCAGTACAACCTGGATTTAACGGTGAGCCGCGCCCCCTTTGATGCCCTGGTGACCAATGTGCCGGTGCGCGAAGGCGAGACGGTTGTCGTCGGCATCCAGAACGCTGAAGGCTCCACGCTGATGACTCTGGCTGATATGTCGGTCATCACCGCTGAAGTAAAAGTGGACGAAACCGACATCGTGAATGTTGCACTGGGCCAAAGTGCCGACGTGACTGTGGATGCGCTGCCCGGAAAGATTTTCAAGGGGCATGTCACCAGCGTTGGTGATCAGGCATTGCTGCGTACCACCGGCATCGCCACCAGCCAAAGCACTACCGGCACGGAAGAGGCGAAAGACTTCAAGGTCATCGTCACGCTGGATACTCCCAGCACCGACCTGCGGCCGGGCCTATCTGCGACGGCAAAAATCACCACCGCACAAAAAGAAAACGTGCTGACAATTCCGATTCAGGCACTCACGCTGCATGATTCCGCGGAGGACAATAAGAAGCCGGGCAGCGTCTCGACAAACGTGAAATCCAACCCCGTGCAGGGCGTTTTCACCCTGCAGAAAATCAGCGGCAAACTGCGTGCGATTTTTGTTCCTGTGCAGACCGGCATAACCGGCAGCACGGACATTGAAGTTCTAGGCGGCCTGCAGGAAAAACAACAGATTGTAATTGGCCCGTACAAAGTTCTCCGCACGCTGAAAAACAATACTGCGGTTAAAATTGATACCAAGCCGCAAACCGTTACTCCCGACACCGGCTCTTAAGGCCGCGCAAACGAAACGACGAACCGGCAACAGGAGGAGTGGATGGCCATCGATACCCAGATTGAGAATAACGTCGGCTCAAAAGCTGCGCCCAGCGATGACATGATCATCGTAGAAAACCTGTGGAAGACCTACGAGATGGGCGAGCAGCAGGTGCATGCCCTGCGTGGCGTCAGCCTACGCATCCGCCGCAATGAATACGTCGCCATCATGGGGCCCTCCGGTTCCGCCAAATCCACACTGATGAATTTGATCGGCTGCCTCGACACACCTTCGCAGGGCAACTACTGGCTCAATGGCCATCTGGTCAGCGACTTGAATGACGACGAACTTGCCCGCATCCGCAATAAAGAAATTGGTTTCGTTTTTCAAACCTTCAACCTGCTGGCCCGCGCCACTGCTCTGCACAATGTTGAATTGCCGCTCATCTACAACGGCACGCCATCCGTGGAACGGTTGCAACGTGCCAAGGCAGCGCTCGAGTCAGTGAACCTGGGAACGCGAATGATGCACAAGCCGAATGAACTCTCCGGCGGTCAGCGCCAACGCGTTGCCATTGCGCGCGCTCTCATCAACAACCCATCCATCATTCTTGCTGATGAACCCACGGGCAATCTCGACTCCAAAACCGGCGATGAAATCATGGCCCTGCTGGATGAGCTCTACGCCAAAGGCAACACGATTGTTCTGGTCACGCATGAGCCGGACATTGCCGAATATGCGCATCGCGTCGTGCACATCAAAGACGGCGTGATTGCTTCCGATGCGCCATCTTCGCGCCGCCGATAGAAGAAATTATATGCAGGAATTTCTCCGCCGCTTTCACACGCATATAACCCAGCCCTGACTTTAAGCGTCTAACATAAGACTATGAGTCTGCGATTGACGCGTCTGCTTATCCTCCTGCTGATATCCGCCTCCACCGTCGCATCGGCTGACCCGGCGAGCTTCGACCTTGCCGGTCCAAAGATTGAGATTAAAGTCACGCGCGCGGGCCGCGAACTGCCCATCGCACAGACACCCAATCTCGCACCCGGCGACCATATCTGGATTCGCACCGACTTCCCGGACACGCAGGCTGTTCACTACCTCTTGATTGCCTGCTTCCTGCGCGGTGCCACCAACCAGCCGCCCGATGAATGGTTCACGCGCATTGAAACCTGGGACAAGCACGTGGCGGCCAACGGCACAGAAGTCACCGTGCCCGCCGATGCGCAACAGGCGCTGCTGTTTCTCGCGCCCACTACCGGCGGCGACTTCAACACGCTGCGCAATGCCGTCAAAGGCCGTCCCGGCGCATTCGTTCGCGCCTCGCAAGACCTGAACGCCGCCAGCTTTGACCGCGCGCGTTTTGAAACTTACATCAACACCATGGAAAGAATTCCCAGTGCCGATACCAAACTGGTCAAACAGGAATCCGACCTGCTGGCGCGCAGCCTCAACATCAAAGTCAATCAGGATTGCTTCAATCGCCCGCAGGGCCAGGCGATCATCTGCCTCACCTCCGGAGAAAATGCAGTTGTGATGGATGACGGGCACTCCTCGCTCATCGCACAATTCACCAACGGCGACTCCGCCAATTTGCTGGCCAATGCCTCGGCAACTCCGCTGATGGGCGGCGGCGTCTACTCCGCCTACGTCGGTGCCATTGTGGACGTGGTGCACATCATGAGCAACGTGCACACCGCGCAATATCAGTACATTCCTGCCCTCTCCACCGCCAACGGAGATACGCTCAACATCAAGCTGAACAATCCGCCGTCCTTTCATAATCCAAAATCCGTACTCGTTATTGGTCTGCCTTCTGTGCAGTCGTCACAGTTGCCGCCGTTGCATGCAGTAGACCCGACGCAACTTCTCTGCCTCACAAAGCCTTCACTCGTGTTGCCGGTGGAAGGTGCGCCTCTGATTTTTTCCAGCAGCTTCGGCCACAGCCTTGTTCTACATATCAAAGATTCCAGTGGGCATTCTGTTGACCTGCCGTTGACACCCGATGCAGAACATGGCGGCCTGATGCTGGCGCATACTGCTAACTTCAGCAACGCAGTCGAACTCACCGGCACGGTGCGAGGCAAGTGGGGATTTGATGATTACGTCGGGCCTGAGTTTCATTTACAGGCCGCACCTTCTGCGCACTGGAACGTTGCATCCGCAGAGGCCGCGAAACTTGTTGTGGGTCGCGAAGAATCCATCAACCTGATCAGTGATGGCGCGGGTTGCATTGACTCCATTCAAGCCACCACCGGCGACGGTCACTTTGTCCCTGCAACATGGAGCACTGCCACTTCAGAAAAACCCAGCCAGCTTGCCGTAAAACTCGCGTTGAAAGAAGTCGCGCCGGGCGGACTCACGCTGGCCGTTCAGCAGTATGGCATGCAGCAACCGGTCAAAGTTGCACTCGATACGTATTCCGATCCGCCAACACCGCAAAGTCTGGAACTCCACGCAGGCGATACGCACGCCGTTATCAACGGCAAAGGTCTGGAGCAGGTGCAAAGCGTTCAGATAGACGGCATGACATTTTCACCAGGCGATGTAGTTGCCGCCAAAGATAGCGAAGCCCTGCCGCTCACAGTTTCCGGCAACGCTACAAATTCATTGAAGGCTGGCTCGCGCCAGTCTGCACGCATTCATCTGAAAGATGGCCGCACACTGGAACTTAACTTTGTTGTTGCGCCGGCACGACCGCGCGTCACACTCGACAGCAAAAGTGTGAAGATTAACGCCACAACCGGCACCGCTGCCTTTCTCTTCTCCAGCGCAGACGATTTGCCACTGAATGCCACACTCACGTTTTTCATACATACATCAGGGCAGGCGCGCTTCACACGCAATGAAAAGATCGAAGTCACTTCAGAAGATGCCTCGCTGCACACGGAACTCACGCTGGCCGATGGCTCGCTGGTGCTGGAAGATGCGCACACGTTGCTGGCGACGCTCGATCCCATAAAGGCCTTTGGCGGTTCGGCCTTTGGCGCGCTTCAATTTCGCGCCGTGAATGATGACGGTGCCGGAGATTGGCAGCCACTGGCCAACCTCATCCGTGTCCCTTCGCTCAAAGAAGTCCGCTGCCCAATGCAATCCAGCGAACCCTGCACCCTGACCGGCGATTCGCTGTATCTGATTGACGCCATCTCTTCAGACGCAACCTTCGCCGATGCCTCGCGGACCATTGCTATCCCTGCAAACTTTAGCGGCGCATCGTTGAAAGTCCCGCGTCCCAGCGGAACTCTGCTCTATCTAAAACTGCGCGACGAACCGAATTCAATCGATACGGTATCGTTGCCGGTTTTACCGTCAGAGTAAATAGCTTCATCACCGCAAACGAAAAAGCCCGGCAGATGCCGGGCTCTCTCTTGTCGCGAACATCTTTAATCCCACGAAGTGACTTTGCTGTGGTGGCGACTGTAAAAGAAGAAAATGCAGAGGCCAATCACCAGCCAAACTAATAGCCGCATCCAGGTCTCCCAGGGCAAGCCAATCATCATTGCCAGCGAAACCACGATGCCGGCAATCGGCGTGAACGGCATCCAAGGCGCACGGAAAGGGCGATGTACTTCCGGCCGCTTGATGCGCAGCACCCATACGCCCGAGCAGACAATAATGAAAGCCAGTAGTGTGCCTATGCTAGTCATCTCGCCCAGCGAAGCCAGCGGAATGAGCGATGCAAACGTTGCCACCACCAAGCCGACCGTGATGGAAGAAATCCACGGCGTGCGGAATTTGGGATGAACGTGGCTGAAGAATGGCGGCAGCAAACCATCTTTTGACATAGAGAAGAACACACGACTCTGTCCAAGCAACATCACAATCATCGTGCTGGAAAGCCCGCCCAGCGCGCCGAACTTCACCAACAAGCTGCCCCACTTGAAGCCCGTTGTATCAATGCCGATGGCGAGCGAGTCAGGAACATTCAGGTCCTTGTAGTTCACCAGTCCCGTCAGCACCAGAGAAACCAGGATGTATAACACTGTGCAGATGGCGAGCGAACCTAGAATACCCAGCGGCATATCGCGCTTCGGGCTTTTCGATTCCTGCGCCGCAGTAGAGACTGCATCAAATCCGATGTAGGCAAAGAAAATCACGCCTGCTGCACGCAACGCGCCGGACATACCGAAATGCCCAAAGCCCCCCGTATTCGGCGGCAGGAAGGGATGCCAGTTGGCCTGCGCCATTTCCGGATGCTTCAGCAAGGTGTATCCGCCGAGCGCGAGGAAAATCATCAGCACAACCAGCTTAACCGCAACAATTACGCTGTTGAATTGAGCCGACTCTTTCACGCCAACCACCAGAATCGTTGTCACAAGGCAGATGCCGATGAAGGCCACAAGATTGAACACGCCGTATTGATGCGGCAATGTAGATGGATCGACCTTGGCTGCATCCAACTTGGATGCGATGCGCGTCAGCAGTTCCCAATGTCCGTTGTAAAAAACGAAGACTGATCCCGGCACACCTGCAAGCGCTGGAGGCAAACGCAATCCGAAATCCTGGCCCAGCGAGAGCACGTAGCCGCTCCAACCGGAGCAGACCGTTGCCGCACCGAAGGCATATTCCAACACCAAATCCCAGCCGATAATCCACGCAAAGATTTCGCCCAGCGTCGCATAGCCGTAGGTGTAGGCCGAACCCGCCACAGGAATCATCGCAGCAAACTCCGCATAACAGAGGCCGGCAAACACACAGGCCACTGCCGCGAAGATGAACGAGTAGACAACGCCCGGTCCTGCATACATCGCCGCCGCCGGCCCGGTAAGTACAAAAATGCCGGTGCCGATGATGGCGCCGATACCCAGCGCGATGAGGTTGTTGGCGCTCAGCGAACGTTTTAGCGTGTGTTCGCCGGTTTCATCGGCCTCGCCCAGGATGGTTTCAATCGACTTGGTAGTCAACAAACGGTTCTTCAATGTCTGCTCCAACTTGCTGGATTCATGTATTGCTGAAATTGAATTACGGGACTCTGGAATTCGTGTGCTTCCATCTTTACAGCTTTTCCGGTTCTTGCCCACTGCCGAAACGTTTCCATGCCCAATACACCGGCACGCCCAGCAGAACTATCAGCAACCCCGGCCACGTGTATTGCGGCTTGTAACGCAGCAGTACAACGCAAATCCACATTGCCATTACGATGTACACCGCCGACAGTACAGGATAGCCAAATGCGCGGTACGGCCGCTCTGCATGGGGCAGTTTTATGCGCAACACAAACAGGCCGGCAATCGTCAGCGCATAAAACACCAGCACCGCAAATATGATGTAGTCGAGCAACTGGCTGTAGCTGCCGGAGAGACACAGCAACGCCGCCCAGGCAAATTGCATCCACAGTGAAGCCACCGGCGCTTTTGTTTTTTCATCCAGCTTGCCCGCCGCCCGAAAGAACAATCCATCGCGGCTCATCGCAAAAAATGCGCGCGCCCCGGAAAGTATCATGCCGTTGGCGCAACCAAAGGTGGAGATGAGAATCACCAGCGCCATCGCCTTGGCGCCGTAACCCGCCAGTGTTTGCGACATCACCGCCGTAGCCACGCGGTCTGCATCGGCAAACTGTATACCGCGGCCCATCACAGTCGCAGCTTTCGGGTCGCCATGCAGCGGCAACACGCTAAGGTAAACAAAGTTAGCCAGGATATAGAGCAGCAACACGCCGCCCGTGCCCAACGCCAACGCCAGTGGCAGATTGCGTTTTGGATTACGCACCTCACCGGCGGTAAATGTGATGTTATTCCACGCATCCGATGAAAACAGCGAGCCCACCTGCATCACGGCAATCACGGTCAGAAATCCAACCCACGCCGTTGGCCCGCCAACACCCACTTGTATCGGATGCTGAGTATGCAACCCGGCACCGCTCCAGAAGCTTTTCAAACCAGGGCCAAAGTTCGCCGCCGTTGCAATGGCATTGCGACCCAGCCAACCCAGTGTCAGGATGCCAACCAGTGCCAGCACTTTTGTTGAAGTAAAAATGTTCTGTACCAGTGCGCCAAATTTCACGCCGCGTGTGTTGATCAGCGTCAACACAAACAACACGATGATGGCGGTCAGGTTCGCGGTGTTCAGGCCGATGTCCATGTTGCCCAACACCATTGGACCCACCGGCCACGCCGGCACATGGCCGATATGCCACAACCAGTTGCTGGCAGAAACCGACGGGTAAAACACGCCGAGAAATTTTCCAAAGGCAACCGCCACTGCAGCAAT
>CAIZGA010000223.1 GCA_903932385.1 uncultured Acidobacteriota bacterium | reverse complement strand
TCGGGCTGATGAACGAGATAGGCGGCGGGCATGCGACGCTGCAGGCGCGGCGGCGGGGCGATACCCGTCGAGCGAGTATGCGGCGCGGGCGCGGGGGAATGGGAAGCGGCGGCTACGGAACTCTGATGCGCCGGGGAGGTGTGGACGACACGCGGCGGCAGGTAATGCGGCTTGGCGGCGGCGGCATAGTGCGGGGCCTTGGCGGCGGATTTGGCGGCAGCGGGGACGGGCTTTTTAGACACAGCGGTGGGACGGGGCTTTATGGATGCAGGAGACTTCCGCGATTTGGCCGTGGAACTGGAAACCGTGGCGACCGGTTTGCGTGGGGTGGGACGGGCGACCCAGTAGGAATTTTCATTCACGGTGGCGGCGCGGGCGGTGTGGCCGAGAAAAGCTGCGAGCACGACGAATAGCGCCGATTTCCAGCGGGATGAGGTCGCGTGAAATTTTTGTACCACCATGGGGGAGCCCTTTGGAGGAGGTATACAGCGCGCGATTGGCAACTTCGCGATGGAGTCCTCCGAGTTAAGGATAAAATCATCCGAAGCATGGGAAAAGTATCGAGTTTGGTACCCGTGCTGGAATCAGGATACTTTTTTATTCCCACATCCAACCGAAGCAGGAGACGAGAGGCGAAATGAAGAATTCTGAAATGGGAACAAAGTTGGCGGCCCAGCCCGAGCAGGGACGTTCGGCGGTAAAACAGGGACTCTGGACAGCAGTGTTGGCGGCAGTGCCGGTGGGGATGATGGTGATGTGCATTGCCACCAGCATGAACCTGAAGACGGTGGCCGCTGCCCCGGATGATTACGTGACCAAGGTGCAGCCGATTATTTCTGCGCATTGCGCGGGATGCCACAACCCAGTGCGACTGCGCGGCGGGCTGGACCTGACGACGAAGGACGGCATTATGAAGGGCGGCGAGGACGGCGTGGTGATTGTGCCGGGCGACGTGGACAAGACGTTGCTGCTGAAACTGATCAAACACCAGCCGCCAGCAGGTGGACCGGGTGCGATGCCGCCGGGAAATCGGCCGGCGTTGAGCGCGGACGAGATTGCGGTGATTGAGCAGTGGGTGAAAGACGGCGCGGTGATTCCGGCAGATGCTGCACCGACAGCGGTTCCTCCACCGCCAGCGAGACCGGCAGCGGCTCCGGCAGCAGCACCACCAGCAAATTAACAAAATGAATCAAGAAAGACAGGCTGGGCAGGAATGGCAGAAACAACGTTGAGTAAGGACGCGTGCCGCGCGATGCTGGCAGTTGCAGTGGAAGAGGCCCGCGCGGGCCTGGCCGAAGGCGGTGTGCCGGTGGGTGCGGCAATGTTTGCGGGTGATGGTCGGCTGCTGGGCAAGGGCCGCAACCAACGCGTGCAGCAGGGCGACCCATCGGTGCATGGCGAGACGGACGCATTTCGCGCGGCGGGACGGCAGCGGAGTTATCGCGATGCGGTGATGGTGACGACGCTGGCCCCGTGCTGGTATTGCAGCGGGCTGGTGCGGCAGTTCGGGATCCGCACGCTGGTGGTGGGCGAGAGCAGAAATTTTCAGGGCGGGATGGCGTGGCTGCGCGAGAACGGCGTGAACATTATTGATATGGATGACGCCGAGTGCGTGGAGATGCTGCAGGAGTTTATCCGGATGAAACCGGAAGTGTGGCACGAGGATATTGGCGAAGAATAAGGCAGGGTGGAGCAGAGGCAGAAGAAGATTCCTTCGCTACGCTGCGGAATGACTAAGAATTCGAGGCAAGAAAAAGGGCAGCCTGATGGCTGCCCTTTTTGTGTGCGTGGAACGGGTTAGAAGTTCATGCGGAGGGACATCTGGATCTGACGCGGGGCGCCGATGGCGTGCTTGGTGACGCCGAGACCGCCGGGGCAGGCATAGAGAGAGCCTGACGCCGCCGCGTTGGTTCCGCAACCGGTGGGCAGAGCATCTGCCGCGGTGGGAACGTAGAAGGGAGCGTTGTTGAAGGTGTTGTTCTGCGAGACGTTATCGCTGGGGATGTCGAGGCTGGTGGTGTTGGAGAGGTTGTAGACATCGAAGCTGTAACGGAAGTTATAGCGCTTGACGGAAAAGTTTTTGACGAGCGAAGCATCCAAGCGCCGCTGTGCGGATTGGCGGAAGATGTTGCGCTGGCCGGAGCTGAAGCCGGTTTCATACACGTCGCCGATGGGGACGCCGTTGGTTCCCTGGGCGATGAGCGGGATGGTGAAGCAGTTGGGATTGAGTGCCGCGCCCGCGCCGGTGCTGGGATTGTAGAAGGCACCGGTTGCGCCGGTGACAGCAGACTTGGGCGTGCAGCTGGACTTGAGCGGAACGATGGGGTTGGTGATGCCGTCGAAGGTGGAGTAGTAGAGGCTGCCGACTGCGCCGGAATAATCGATGACGCTGTAGGGCTGGCCGCTCTGAATCACGCCGATGCCGTTGACGGCCCAGCTATCGAGCACCTTGCCGGCCACGGTGCTGGCGCTGAGGAAGCTGGGTGTGGTGTAGGAGTAGGTGAAGTCGAGAACGTGCTTGCGGTCAAAGTCGGCGAGACCGTAGCCGCTGCGGAGCTGGTTGGGATTGTTGCCGTTGTAGAAGAGGCCGAGACCGGACTGTTCATCATTGGTGTGCGAGAAGGTGTAGGACGCGCCGCCCTGGAAGCCGTGGCCGAGACGCTTCTCCACGTGGAGCTGGACAGCGTTGTAATCGGAGACGCCGGCTGCGGTGTAGGACTCCGACTCCGACGAGTAACCGAGGTAGGGAACGCGAAGGTCGACGTTGCCGCCTTCAAAGTTCTGCTGCATCTGGCCGTAGGAGCAATTCATCTCGGTCGGGTCATTCACGCATTCCGGTGCATACGTGTTGTTGTCATACACGGTGTAACCGTAGCTGAAGGACTGCGCATTGGAACCGCCGGAGAGAGTGGGGTTGGCCTGGGTTGCAATCTTGGCCTGGTTGATGGGCAGCGGAATGACCTGGTGACGGCCGAGGTTGCCAACGTAGCCGAGGTCGATGATGAGGGACTTGGAAGGCTGCCACTGAACATCGAGCGTGTAGTTGATGCTGTACGGCAATTTGTTGGTGGGGTTGTATGCGCCGAGTGTGTAGGGTTCCGCACCGTTGATGAGAGCGGCCGCGTTGGGCAGGTCGGCAATGAGAGAAGAAGCCTTGGGGTTGACCGGAGCAGCACCGGGTGTTGAACCCCACGGGCTGGCGAAGTTGTAGCTCGAGTCGCAGATGGGAATGTAGTACTGGTAGAGATAGGTTCCCAGCGAAGAATACGGCGAGGAGCTGAACGGGCACTGCTGCTGGCTGACGAAGGGCAGTGTCTGGCTGATGCCGAAGGGGCCGCCGGAGACGACGCCTGCCGCATAGCCGGGCGAGAAGTAGGTGTAGAGTTCGCCACGGTCATAGTAGAGACCGCCGCCGCCGCGGACGACGACTTTGTCATGCAGCTTGGCGGGTTCCCACGCGAAGCCGACGCGGGGAGCCATGCCCCACTGGCGGCCGGTGAGTGTGGTGTTGCTGGTGCCGGAGGTCCCGTTGACGTTGTTGCCGGCGATGACGAGACCGGAGTTGATGATGGTATCGCTGGAGGCGCTGTAGCTGTAGAGGCTGGGATTGAAGTTGAAGATGCGGCCGTATTTTTCTGTGAGGCCGCCGTCCCAGTCATAACGCAGGCCAGCAGTGATGCTGAGGTTGGGACGGGCCTGGAACTTGTCCTGGACGTAAGCGCCAGTGGTGTTGGAACGGTAGTAGCGATTGCCGTTGCCCTGCAGGTAGGTGGTATCCACAAAGCCGTTGGTGCTGTAGGGCGTGACTTCGCTGAGGGCGAAGGTGGAGAAGTCCGGCGTGGCGATGGTTCCCTTGCCGGTGCGGAGGTCGCGGATGTTGAGCTGGGTGTAGGACCAGCTGCCGCCGAAGGTGACGGAGTGGCGACCCTTGGTCCAGATGGCGTTGGCCGAAGGCATGATGCGGTTTTGGAAGACGCCGGTGAATGCGGACTGCGATGCGGCACTGGGACCGATGTTGAGCGACTGAGCGCCGAGGCCCTCGGGAGTGGCGGCACCGAGATCATCGACGATGGTGATGCCGGGGAAATATTTGCCGAAGGCGGTGGTCATGCCGGCGACCGGAGAGCCGGCCTGACCGGGCGACCAGAGCTGGTCATTGGTGCTATAGGCCTTCTCGCGAAGGATGCCGAGCGTTTCTGTGATGCTGAGGCTGGAGTTGATGGTTTGAATGTTGTTGATGGAACCGACCTGCGAACCTACGTCCATATGCTCAGTGAATCCGGGAACGCTGGAGAGAGCGTAGGGCGTGCTGTTGGGGTCATGCTGGTAGTAGTACTTCACAGCGAGAACGTCTTTGGTGGAGATGTTGTAGTCCAGGTCGGAGACGAGCTGGTCGGCATTGAAGCGCGAGGTGCCGCTTTCAAAAGCGTTGTAGGGGGAATAGAAGTCGGGCGTGTGGCCGTCATCGTTGGGGATGAGGTAGTTGCCGTTGGGGAGTTTGGCCTGGAAGAGCGCGAGGCCGACGCCGTTGCCGTTGGACCAATCGGAGACGCTGCCGCCGCCCCAATTATTGTTGACCAGATTGGTGAGGCCCGTAGCGGTACGGTTGGTGCTGCTGAGGCCGACGGGAACTGCGACTTCAGTGTCGCCGGTTTCCTGATCGGAAACATGCAGGTGCTGGTAGCCGACGAATCCGAAGAGCTTGTCTTTGATGATGGGGCCGGAGAGAGTGCCGCCAGCGGCGTAGCGATGCAGTTCAGGATTCTTGTAGGCGGCGGGAATGTTGGAGTCCTTCTTGAAGAAGAAGGGAGCGGCGTTGATCCAGTTGGTTCCGCGATGGCCGTAGAGAGAGCCGTGGAGAGTGTTGTCGCCGGACTTGGTGGAGAGATCGATGTGCGCGCCGGAGGTGGAACCCTGCTGGGCATCGTACATGGAGGCGTTGACGCGGACTTCGTCGACGGTCTCTGGTGCGGGTGTGGGGATGGCGTTACCGATGGCGAGATAGACCGAGGCTGCGCTCTGCTCCACGCCGCCGCCGCACG
>CAIZGA010000222.1 GCA_903932385.1 uncultured Acidobacteriota bacterium | reverse complement strand
TGGCCTTGACGATGGAATCGACATTGTCTTTCTTGGTCGCCTCAAAGCTGGCACCGCCGGTTTCCCGCGCGATACGCTCCAGCACCTTCTTGCCATCCACCGTGGCTGACTGGGGCTGTCGCTGGCCACCACGACTACCACCGCCGCCGCCCCGACCACCCCCTCCCCCACCCGGCCAACCCACGCTGCCGGGGAAGCCCCCGCCATTGCGGCCCGAGCCGGACTGCTGGTTACCGCCGTTGTTGCCCAGATCTTCCTGCGGCTTGATGTAGATCGTATAGATGCTTACGTTGGCCCTCTGGGCGGCCTCCAGCGCGTCGGTGAGGCTTTCCTGGCTATAGTGGTCGACTCCGTCAGAAACCAGCACCAGCGCCTTGCGGCCGGGCAGGGGTTTGGCTATCTCATTGGCCGCCAGATAGATGGCGTCATTCAGCAGGACGTTCTGGCGGACACCACGCTGGCTGCCCCCGCCGCTATTGCCTCCACGGCCACCCCCCTGACCGCCGCCGGGATATCCTCCGCCATTGCCGGGGTAACCGCCGCCACCCTGACTACCACCGCCGTTTTGGCCGCCATTGTTATCGCCGCCGTTGCCGTTCTGGTCGTCTCCGTTACCATTGCCATTGTTGTCGCGGCGAATCTGGGGTTGGGCTGTGGTCAGTTCATCAACGGCTTTGTGCAGCTTGCCTTTCAGGTTGGTGACATCCTGCAGCAGTTCAACCTGATGGTCAAAGTGAATAACAAAAACTTTGTCATTGGGATGGCCGAGCAGCAAGTCAATAAAGTTATCGCTCTGTGTGCGAACTTCAGAGAGTGCGTTGCGCAGGCCGCTGGACGTTTGAATCAGCAGGCCGACGGTGGCGGGATAATTCGCATCATGTGAAAAGGCGGTGATGGTCTGCGGGCGGCCTTCGTCGGTGATAGAAAAATCACCTTGCGAGAGATTGGTGATCAGATCACCGTGCTTGTCGCGGACGGTGATGTAGAGGGTCAGCGGCTTGGCTGGCGTTTTGGGTGCATTATCGCTGGATGTAGCAGAGGAATCGCTCGCGGTATGCAGAGTGGGACATTGTGCCGTCGCAGGCAATCCGGCCGCTAGAAGCAGGGCTACAGACACCATTCCAGCGATGCGAAGAACTTTGACTTGCGATGGATTCATGGCTTGATTCCCGTCAGAATGATTGTCGCTTTCAATCTACAACATGTGATGACAGATAGACGCTTTGCTGCGGCCATTGGTCAACCAACTGCTGCTTCCACAGAATGCCACAGGCTACAATGATGCTCATGGCACGCGGCTGTTTTTTGACATTTGAGGGCCTGGACGGCTCCGGAAAAACGACACAGATTCAGCGTCTTGCTGAGTGGCTGACGGCACAGGGGCGCGAGGTGGTCGTCACGCGGCAGCCGGGCGGGACCGAACTCGGCGAACGCATTCGCGAGTTGCTGCTGCATTCGCACACAGAAAAAAAGACCGGCGGGATTGATCCACACGCTGAGCTGGCATTGATGTTTGCCGACCGCGCGCAATCAATTGCTGAGATTATCCGGCCAGCGGTGGCGGCGGGCAAAGTAGTACTGTGCGATCGCTACACCGATTCGAGCGAGGCCTATCAGGGCGGCGGACGCGAACTGGGATCCGGGACTGTGCTGGCGTTGCATAGGGCTGTTTGCGGCGACCTGCAGCCGGAGTTGACCATTATGCTGCTGCCACCGCTGGCGGCATCGCTGGCACGGGCAAGACAGCGAAACCAGATTGCCGTAGCAACGCAGGGTGCCGATGAAGGCCGCTTTGAATCGCTTGCCGATAGTTTCCACGCGCGGGTGTATGACGCATACAAAGCCATTGCTGCACGTGATCCGCAACGGGTTGCGTTGATTGAAGACGACACTGGCATCGATGAGATTGAGAAAAAAATTACTGCCATCGTAAAAGCTCGGCTCTTCGCTTGAGACGCACTCGACACATCCTGCTAATCTTTTCCCTGTGAGCCTACCCGTCAGTTTCGGAGAGTTTCTCGGCAATGCCGAAAGCATCGCGCATTTGCGTCGTGCGATTGCAGCCAAGCGGCTGCCGCATTCCCTGATATTTGCCGGCCCTGCCGGTTCTGGAAAATACACCTTGGCACTGATGCTGGCGCAGGCATTGCATTGCGAAAAACAGCCGCGAGAGATTTCCGCCGATGGCAGCGAACTGGCCGGCTTCTGTGGCGTGTGCACGCATTGCGAACGCATTGCGCAGTCTGCAGATTTGGAAGCTAGGGTGGCAGAAGCCGTGGCAACGCGCGAAGACATGCGCGACGCAGACCGCAAGGAAACGCGCATTCTGGTGCAGACGCATCCCGACCTGCTGATTCTGCCGCCAGACCCGCCGCAGTTGCTGGTGAAAGTCGGTCAGGTTCGCACGTTGATCCAAAGCCTGCAGTTTCGTGCGAGCGAAGCGGAAAGTAAGTTGTACATCTTCCCTTCCAGTGCATTCATGAAGGAAGCGGCGAACTCCCTGCTGAAAGTTCTGGAAGAGCCGCCGGGTGATGCGCATATTTTTCTGCTGGCGGAAAATCCCGGGGAGTTATTGCCGACGATTCGCTCACGCTGCGCGCTGGTTCGGCTGGGCGCGTTACCGCTGAGCGAAATCGAAGGGGTGCTGGCAAAGCATCATCCCGAGTGGCGGCCGCAGGAGCGCATTCTGGTGGCACGGTTATCCGGCGGCGCGGTTGGTCGAGCGCTGCAATTTGATCTGGCAGCATGGAAGACCAGTCGCGAAGAAGCGCTG
>CAIZGA010000221.1 GCA_903932385.1 uncultured Acidobacteriota bacterium | reverse complement strand
GACATATACATGACCTCATCCATTGTGGTCATGCTACGTCCCCCACCCTTAAAATCCCGTATACAGAACATTCATTCTTCGTATCGATTTAGTGAAGATTTTGTAATAAATCCCTGCCTTAATTCAGCAGGATTTCATCCCCCGTCCCCTAACCCCTAATCCCTGCGTTTACTTACTCCCCGCACTCATCACAGATCCTGCCGTAGCGTAACCGCCGTTGCAATCGCCACCATCAACAATCCCGCCGCAAAAAATCCCGCCACCGGCGTCAGCGGATACACTCCCATCCACATCACTGTGTGCGGATCCAATTGTCCCGGCGCCCGCCCGCTCATAAAGTCCGCCACATGCATGTGGTACTTCGCCACCTGCGGATGCCGCGCACCCGCCAGCAAAAACATGTACGCCACATACGCCACCGCCAGCGACACATACTCGCTCGTGAACAATACCGAACACAAAAATGAAACTGCAAACGTGAAGAATCCGCCCACCACCCACAGCGGCACAAATCCCAGCATCCACTCCATCGATATTGGTTGCCCTGCCGCCATCGATCCCGCCATCACCACCACCGGCACCATCATCGCCAGCGCCGCCAATTCGCTCAGCCCCACCGCCGCGCGCGTCGCCACCAACTGCACCCGTCCCACCGGCAACGCCAGCGTCGCTCCCAGCGAATTCTGTTTCCGGTCGCGCTGCATCCCGCCCATTCCCAGCAGCAAACAAATCAGCTGAAAAATTCCCCGCGTCGCCCCGCCAAACACCACCCAGTCGATGTACTCAAAATAATTCGTCACCTGCTTGTGCTCCTGCATCACGCCCGGCATCAGCTTGCTTTCCAGCAGCGTATACACCGCACACATCACTGCAACAATTCCTGCACTCAGCAGAAATCTGCTGCTGCTTTCCCGCCAGCTTTTGTACCAAAGCATTCTCCCTGCCCCCATCATGCAAAGTCCTTTGCCTGCATCCGCCGCGCCCCAATCTCCACCGCGCCCGCCGCCACCAATACCATCGACGCCAACGCCAGCCACGGCAGTGCCCCGGTCAGCATGTGGATCCGCTCGTTGAAGTACGGCATCTCTTCGCCGGTAATCACATCAAAAATATTCAGCAGCGGAAATTTCGCCAGCCACGGCAACTCAGCCGCCACGCCGTACAACATCAATGAAGGCACCGCCAGCAGCAACGCCGTATGCTCCCCCTCCAACCGCTGCGCCAGAAAAAATGTATATCCATAGAAGACCGCGCCCACGCCCGCCCACAACGCGCTGAATCCCAACGCCTGCATCACCGGATACTCCAACCCCGCCATCCGCGACGCCACCGGCATCACCACCGCCGGCGTCAACGACAACGCCAGCACGCCTGCATATCCCATCAGTGCGCGCATCCACAAAATCTTTTTTCGGCTCACCGGCAGGCTCAGCGTA
Source organism: uncultured Acidobacteriota bacterium (assembly GCA_903932385.1). Classification (GTDB taxonomy): domain Bacteria; phylum Acidobacteriota; class Terriglobia; order Terriglobales; family Acidobacteriaceae; genus CAIZGA01. The sequence goes on along the minus strand of CAIZGA010000221.1, from coordinate 953 downwards.
AATCCCACCGTGACCTGCGACTTTTCCTGCAGCAAACCGCCGCTGCCCAATATCAGCGTCATGATTAAAAAAACATCGCGTCCCAGGCTGTCATATACCGACTTCCACACATACGCGATGTACGTCGTCGGCACGCCCACACTGTTACGCATCGCCTGTTGGAAATGCACAATCATCACGCACGCCACCGCCATCGACGCAACGCCCACCAGCATTACGTTCCTCATCTCGCGCCAGCATTTATACCAAAGCATTCTGCTGCTCCTGCCCCGCGCGTTCCATCTGTACCGTCTCCAGAAAAATTTCCCGCAGACTCACCGGCATCACTTCCACCGTCACCGCATTCCGCTCGCGTCCCGCCTGCGCAATCGCTTCGGAATTACTGCTCGCCAGCATCGTCACCTGCCGCCCGTCCACGCGCATCCGTTCCACGCCCACCAGCCTTGGCAGTTGCGGCACTGCCGTGCTAAACCCCATCGTTACCCGCCGATAATTTTCTCGAATCTGGTCCAGCGGCATGTCCAGCACTTTCTCGCCGCGGTCAATCATCAATATGTCGTCCGCTATCCGCTCCACTTCGCTCAACTGGTGCGATGAAAAAAATACTGCCGTCCCCTGCGCCGGTGCCGTCACCAGCGTCTGCAGCAACTCCTCAATCGACACAGGGTCCAAACCCTCGGTCGGCTCATCCAGAATCAGCAGCGCCGGACGACGCGACAACGCCAGCAGCAACGCCAGTTTTGTCCGCATACCTTTTGAGAGCGCCTTCACCTTGCGGCCCTTCGGCAGCGCATATTGCTGCAGCAGTTTTCTCTCCACCTCCGGCTGCCAATCGCTGTAGAAACTCCGCGTGAACCGGATCAGCTGCTCCACCGTCATATAGCCGTACAGTCCCTTGTCCTCGCCCACATACGCTATGCGCTTGCGGATTTCAATGCTCTCCCCCGCATCAT
>CAIZGA010000220.1 GCA_903932385.1 uncultured Acidobacteriota bacterium | reverse complement strand
TGTCGCTATCGGGGACCTGCTGCAGCTGGTTGTCCGGCCGCATTTTCTGGATGTAGGTCTCGATGAGCGGAGAGCGGTCGGCAACGATTTTGGCGAGGGCCTTTTCATTGGCGACGGCCTTCTCGAGCAGAGCGGTCTGTTCTGCAGTGAGGGCATGCGAAGGGATGACAGTTGTATCTGCCGCCGACTTGCCTTTTTTGCCGAAGATGCCGGGCTCGGCGTGAGCAATGGATGCGTTAAAGGCAAACAGAGCCAAAAGTGCGAAGAGGAATTGCTTGCGAATGGTCATTGTGAGGCTGCTCCTGTCGTCTGTTCTGCGGAGGTGGTGTTCTCTGTAGTGTATAGAAACGTCGGCTGCTGTCATGTTGCGGTCCTTGGTGATGAAATCGCATCCCATCATGGATTTGAATCCGGTCAGGAAATCATTTGGAAAACAATGTGGACGATGCTGTGCTGGTCAACAGGCTGGCCGCTCTGCATGGCCGGCTTGAAGCGGATATTGGCGGCGGCGATCATGGCGTTCTGGTCGAGGCCATAACCGAGTCCACGAACGACGCGGATGACCTGCACCGAACCGTTGGCGTGGAAGATGACTTCAACATCCACCGTACCGTTGATGCCCTTGGAGCGGGCTTCGGGGGTATAGGCGGGATGCGGGGTGGAGAGCAGTTGCGCTGCGGTGGTGGGAGCTGCCGAGACCGGACGCGGTGTGGCGGCTGCCGGTGCAGGGCCGGAGATGGCGACAGCCGATGCGCTGCGCACCGGGCCGGATCCCTGACCGTTGGTGACGCCGAGAGCGACGCCGCTGACGGGACGACCGCGGTCTGTGCCGCCGGGAGTTCCCTGAGCGTAGCCGCTGCCGAGTGAAACGGAACGTGCGCCGGCGGCACCGGCTCCGGTGTTGCGCGCGGGCATGCCGGCGATGCCGAGAGAAACGGCATTGGGTGCGGACTTGGCGTTGGGCGCGGCGCGAAGAGCGTGCGGGTCACCGAGAGCAACGGCGGAAGGCTTGTTGTAATTGTTGGGGACCGAGGCCGGCGCAACGTTGAGGGCAACCATCTTGGGCGCGGGCGGCGGAGTGACGAGCTTGGGCGGCGCGGCCTGAATTACCGGCACCGGAGTCTTCATGTGAATCTCCGGCGTCTTCATAACCGGGACGGGCGTGTTCTGCGGCACGACAATTTTCGGAGGAGCGGTGACGTCGGGCGGCGGCGGCGGAATGTGAAGCGGCGGCGGCGGGGGTGGCGGTTCTTCCGGCGCGATGAAAGTGATTTCGGCCTTCTTGATTTCTTCGCGAATCTCTTTGGCGTGGGCCAGGCTGAAGAGGATTAAAAGCGAGAGCATGCCGGCCACCAGAGCTGTACTGGCCAGCTTGGGACCTGCACCCATCTTCTGCTTCTCAAGCGGACCAAAATGCTTGAAGGCAACGTAAGTGTTGCTGCTCGCGTTGCTGGAAACGGCCGCTTCGCCTGCGGTAGTCTTCATAGCTGAAGTTCTTCCCCTCACTTACCCATCGTTGGATGGCGCAGAATGGACGACGTGTTGTACGGCATCCGCTACGCCAGCATCCTTGAAACCAGTTACAACAGAAGTCGCCATGAAGTAGCTGGTTCATTCTGTACAAAGGCGCTGATTTGATATCAGTTTACTGTGCGGTATGCGAATTCTGTCAGTGACTGAGCGGGTACCAGGCGGGAGAGTAAGGCACAGCGAACCCGCAGAGACCAGCCAGACAGGGAGAGAAATGCATACCCCGATGGTAACATAACCAAAATCGCAAAACGGTAACTTTGGTAACACGCTCAAGGTAATGCTCAGGCCATGGAAAGCAAACATGTGCCGGGCAGCCGGTTAAGTGGTTGCACAGGAACGGCAATCGAGCAAGAATGCAGAGGCATGGATGCTCGCCGGAACC
>CAIZGA010000219.1 GCA_903932385.1 uncultured Acidobacteriota bacterium | reverse complement strand
CTGGTAAATCCACTGATTGAGATCCTTGAGTTACGCGCTTCGTATCCATGTTGAAGGTGATGATGCCTTCGCCGCCCGGCGCTTTGAGCAGATCCTCAAACTTGCCGGTTTTCAGGTCGTAGGCAACAAAATGCCCGCCCGGATAGGGAAGATACCCCGGCGGCGGCGCACCGGCCGCTTCCACACCGGCAACATGCGCGTAGTAGCCCAGATGCGTGGAGAAATACAGCTTGCCATTCGACTCCACAAAACTGACGTGGCTTTTGCCCTGCGCAACCGCCTTGATGTCTCCCTGGCCGACCGCATCATTCAGGTCGCCCACATGCGTCACCGTTTTCGTCTTCGGATTGAAGGAGTACATCTGCGCGGCGATGTCCGGGCTGGCCGAAGAAAGCACGTAGTAGACATTGCCATTGCTGGCCACACCCATGCCGTTCCAAGCCTCGCCGCCATCCACCACCGCAGTGGGGAAGTGGGAGTTATAAGCCGTGGCATGCAGTGTGGTCTGCGCGGCAAGGGGTGCAGAAATCATGGCAAGTGAAAGAATCACAAGCACTTGCAGGCGAATTTGACGGATGGCGTTCATGCGGGCTCCATGGTTTGGGTGCTGGTATGGCTGCGAACCATTATGCATCGGCAGGGCAGGAATGGGGCAGCTTTCTGGTGTGATTCACATCACATACTCCATCGCCCGGCTTGGCTACACTCGATTTCAACATGTCACTAGCTTGAGGTAGTCATGCCAATGTATCCCACGGACCTGCATCAAGGGCAAAGTCCCGCAAGGAAAGTCAGCGTCTGGTATATCTGGGGCGCGCTCTCGTTTTTCTTTTTTGTGGTGCAGTGCGCCACCGGCATCTCCATGCTGCTGGGTATGCAGCACCAGTTGCCGAATCCGCTCATCCACACCCTGCATTTCTGGAGCTCCAACCTGTTGCTGGCTTCCATCGCGCTGCATCTGGTGGCCGTCTTTGTCCTCAAACTGCTCGGCAACCCGCGTGTTTACGGGCTTATGTCCGGCATGGCGTTGTTTGTCGCCGTGGTGGTTTTCGCCACCAGCGGCTACCTGTTGCCGATGGATGAAGTGATGTACTTCGGCTCCGGCCTGCTGCGCCAGTTGCTTACGCTGCATGTGCTGGTGCTTCCGGCACTCACGCTGCCGCTGTTGGGTGCGCATCTGTGGCTGGTTCGGCATGAGGGGCAGGAACGTCAATCGGCACGGGCGCAGCAAGATACGGGCATCGGGTTCAGCGACGTAACGGCTGGCTGAAATCGCACCAACATTGAAATTGCGGCAACGCTGCCGCACACAAAAAATATAAGCATCGTCATCTGCCAATAACCACAGGAAACCCCTGTGGTTATTGACGTTTTATCGCTATGGGGATTTTCCAAACCAAACTGCTGTGACTGTCATCACAGCGTAATTTGCCGCATTGCCGCAGACTATTTTCATTATGAATATTCCCACGCACTCTGGCATTGACTACAACGAGCAACCCTTTTTGGCAATCTGGGAAGTGACACAGGCATGCGACCTCGCCTGCAAGCACTGCCGCGCTGCCGCCCAACCCATCCCGCACGATGAACAGTTGACCACCGAAGAAGGCAAGGACCTGCTGGACCAGATTGCCGAGCTCAAAGTACCGGTCTTCATCATGACCGGTGGCGATCCACTGAAGCGCAAAGACGTGTTCGACCTCGTCCGCTACG
>CAIZGA010000218.1 GCA_903932385.1 uncultured Acidobacteriota bacterium | reverse complement strand
TTTCTGCAATTGGCAGCGGCGATGTGGCTTGCGCCGGTACCGAATCTTCTGTGGGCGATGCATTGAGCCAGCGACGCAGATCGCCCAGGGTGTGCATCTCATCAAACTCAACATGGGCTGGCGAGGTGCCGACGCGTTCTTCAATGGCGGCGGCGAGTTGCACGCGGCCGAGGCTATCGAGATGCAGGTCTTCAGTGAGGCGCGCGGTGTCATCGGCAGATTGCGGCTGCTCGGCGGTGATTTGCGCGATGAGAGTAATTAGCCAGTCGGCACCGGTTGCATTCGCGGCGGAGTGATTGGTATTTCCATTCGCGCCATTGCCCTGCTGCCTGACGAGCCACTGCGCGACAGCTTTGCGGCGGACTTTACCGGTAGAGGTGCGAGGCAGGTCCGGCTCCGGCCAAAGCGACCAGCGCAGGATGTGCTGATACTCGGCGAGGCGAGCGTTGGCGGCTTCAATGGCGGCAGAGGCCTGCTGCTGTGTGCCACGGAATGCAAGCACGGCGCAGGGCTCCTGACCGCCGGCGGTTTGCACGGGCACCACGGCGCAGGCACGAACGCCGGGTTGTTGTTCGAGTGCGGCCTCGAGATCTTCGGGATAGAGATTGACTCCGGCGGCGGTGACGATGACTTCGCTCTTGCGGCCGAGAAAGCGCAGGTCGCCGGTTGCTTCGCGTTCGGCGAGATCGCCGGTGGAGAGCCACTCGTCGGTGCGCGGCTGCATTGCGCCGCCGACCCATGTGGCGTTGGAAACCATGGGCCCGCGCACCAGCAGTTCGCCATCGGGACCGAGTTTGAGTTCGCGGCCGGGAAGCGGTTTGCCGATGCTGCCTTTGGCGACATGAAAAGGATGATTGAGGGTGATGAGTGCGGTGGTCTCCGTCATGCCGTAGCCCTGCACGAGCACGAGGCCGACGGTGTTCCAGAATTGTTCAAGCGCTGGTGGCAATGCACCGCCGCCGGAGATGAGCGCCCAGAATTTGAGTCCGAAGAGAGAGTGAATGTCGCGGAAGCGCCACCAGCTGACGAGGGGTGATTTTGTTGCCGGCAGTTCAAGGCGCTGGTCAAGATTGGGCAGCGAAATTTCCAACTGCGTTTTTAGCAGCGCGAGAACGCGCGGGACTGCGGCGAGAACGGAGATGCGTTCGCGGCGGATGAGTTCGATGATGCGGGGAGCGGCGAGGCGATTTTCAAAATGCACTTCGGCGGCAAAGATGGGCGGGACCCAGAGGCCCATCATCTGGCCGAAGACGTGGCTGAGCGGCAGGGTGTGCAGAAAACGCAGCGGGTGGAAGATGCGTTCGTACTTCATGTAGCTGCGAGCGCCGTCTTCAATAGGCGTGAAGCTGGCGAGCACATTGCCGTGGGTGTGGACGATGCCTTTGGGGTCCCCGGTGGTGCCGGAGGTGAAGAGAATCTGCAGCGGCGTTTCTGTTGTTATGCCGGGAATGGCGGCGAGTTCTTCGGCAGGCAGATGCGATTGCCAATCCTGAAACGCGAGGCGCGGCCAGTTGCCGTGGAGCTGGCGAAGCAGAAGTGTATCGCCGAGAACGAGAGCGGGGCGAACGTCATCACAAACACGTGCGGCAAACTCGGGCGTGCCGTAGGCGTCGAGCGGGACAACAAGAACGCCGCGCAACATGCAGCCGTAGAATGCGGCAATCCACTCGGCACTATTTTCTGCCCAGAGCAGGACGCGGTCGCCTTGCTGTATGCCGCGCTGCTGCAACAGGGCCGCGACACGGCCGGCGAGGCGGGCGATTTCTCCATAGCGGGAAACGATGCGGCGGTTGCCGTGATAGCGGACGACGGCAATCTCCTGCGCGTGTTGACGGAAATCGTCGAGCAGCGTGATTAGGTTGGCGCGCATCGTTACTCCGAATTGCTACGGCAGTTGTTACAGTGCGAAAAGTACTTGCATAGAAGACTACTGCTTAGATGCTGCGAATGAATTAACAGACGCAGTATTCTTTATTCATGGGTGATGCATGTCACGCAGGCTGAGTGCGGCTATATTTTTTCTGGCGTTGATGCAGGCGGCATACGCCGGTGCGCAAGCGCCGAAGCCGGATGCAGAGTTGATGCAGTATCTGCGGCAAAGCATCCGCCTGCGGGACACACAGATTGCCGAGTTGGAGAGCGGCAGGACAGTGGTTCGTGCGATGCCGGCGCATGCCAAGGATGAAATTTATTTATTCGGTGCGATTTATATTGATGCGGCGCCGGAGAGCTATGCGCGGCTGGCGGAGAATATGGACGCGATTCGCAAGCTGGCCGGGTCCATCAGCGTGGGAACAATTGGCAATCCGCCGACGATAAATAATTTCACGGGATTTGATTTGGATGCGGAGGATGTTGCTTCGCTGAAAAGTTGCCGCGTGGGCGATTGCACGGTGCAGCTATCGCAGCCAGCGATTGAGGGCCTGCGGAAAGTTGATTGGAATGCGGCGGATGTGAATG
>CAIZGA010000217.1 GCA_903932385.1 uncultured Acidobacteriota bacterium | reverse complement strand
GTGTTGGTCAGGTTGAAGACTTCGGCTCTGAACTCAAAGTATGTTGCCTTCGGTGCCGAAAATTGGCGAAAGACAGAGAGGTTCAATCGGCGATACGGCGGACCGCTCACTTGCGTTGGGCTTCCGCCCAGATTGGCAAGTGTGGCCGAACTCACCGTTGCTGCCGGCGGATTGGCAAATGCAGCTGGGTTCAGGAACTGCGCCGCGTTATGACTGCCGGCATAAGGATTTTGCCCCGCAACTTTTAAGGCATTGCAACCCAGGCCCGCCGCATTCGTCGTAGTGCAAGCAACCGTCAACGGCTGACCATCCTGCGCTGTTAGTATCCAGTTGGTTGACCATCCGCCGGCAACCCACGAAGCAACGCCGGTATTTAGCAACTGATGGTTTTTCCCAAACGGCAGCTGATAGGTTCCGCTTACATGCACAATGCGTTTCACGTTGATGTCGCATAGCCCGTAATCCGCGCTCATGCCCGCTCCTGAAACATACGGCGCACGGTAGCTGCCCACTCCGTTATCCAGCAGATCGCGTGTATCGCCAAGGCACTTTGACCAGGTGTAGTTTGCCAGCAAGCTGAAGCCATATGAGAACCTGTGCTCCACGTTGGCTTGCAGTCCGTTGTAGTCGGTTTCGCCAGCGCGTGCGATGAAGGTTCCGCCGGTCGCAAAATCCGGGAAGAATGAATTTGCCTTCACATTGGCTGACGGCGGCAAAATGGTATTGACTGTATTCGTGCTGAGAGAAACCTGCACGTGCCTTGCGCCGGTCCCCACATAGCCGAGTGCAGCAATCGTATTCGGCGTTACCTGATACTGCAGTTGCAGGTTGTATGCCTGCGCGTAGGATGACTTTGCATTGCGCGGCTCGCCCAGTAGCGACAAGCTGGTGTTCGCCGATGTGGCCGCTGCCGCCGCAGTCAATGGAACATTCAGCAGACCATTCTGCAGCGTACCTACAGCGTTCGTCGGCGTAATTGGTGTTGCCGCATTGCTGTTGGTGTAGCTCGACGTAATCTGGAATGGGAAGTTTACGTAGTTGCTTACGCTAAGTCCATGGTTCTCGTTGCCTTGAAAGAAAAGTCCGTACCCCCCGCGAACAACCAGCTTCGGCAGGGCCTGGTAGGAAAATCCGACGCGCGGCGCAAAGTTCGTTTTCTGTGCCAGCACCAAACTATTTCCATTGATTGGCGTCAGAACAATGTTGTCCTTGGCCAGCAGCGTGAGTATGGCCGCCGGCTCATTCGCAACCTGCGATGTTGGAATGTAGAGACGTGATATTCCATCCGAAGTGGTTCCAGTTTGTGCCGGAACAACGTTGGCAAAGCGTCCGTTGCTTTCTTCCGGCGCCCCGGTGGCTACCAGAAAGAGACCCAGCGTGTATGGATACGAAAAATGTGAAAACCCCGAAAGATATTGAAATCATTCCCGCTCACGTCAAACTGCTTTCCACGAGCGACATAAAGGTCTCCATTTTTCGCTGAGTAGGCCGGTGTAGCGTAGACCGCATCTGTCTTCAACTGTTCAATCTTTCCTGTTTGAGTATTGAGGCGAGACAGACTCCAAGGTTTACCTACGAATTTAGCCTCGCTAAAAATGATAGTTTCATTGCTCGTCCATGTTGGCCATTTGTCCCATTTTCCGCTGGTTAGATGCAATACACCACCCGATTTCACATCTAGAATCCACAGTGATGTTTCCTCTTCATCGCCTTCTCCAATTGCATGACCGGAGAACGCGATTCGTTCACCATTGGGCGACCATGCAAGCGTGTCTGGGGTGATTCGAGGATTATGTGCATCCAAATTGCCAACTATATGAATCCCCCCCCCATTTGGTGAGATTGTGCAGATGCTATTTCCCATCAGGAATGCAATCTCATTTTTTACGCTCCAACTCGTGACATCTCCTATTCCGAGGCCATGCCCAAAAGTTAGCTGGGATTTCTGGCCGGATTCCAGATTGAATAGAAATACTTGGTTCTCCGTTGTTCCGAGAGTACTTTTTACCCTCTCAATGTAGCTAATCTGATTGCTATTTGGAGACCAACTCACACCACCATCATAGGAACTCCCAGAAACAAGTCGCCGAGGCACTTGGGTGAACAATGATGTGGATTGCACCCAAAGTTCGTTTGATTCAACAGGTGCCGCTGAAAGAGCAGCAAATGCTAGCCACCGCCCATCTGGCGATGGACTTGGCGCGAATTCGAGAATGGGTCCATTCGTCACTTCTGTTAATCGGCACCAATAAAACTGAAAACTGAGAAGCACGAATAGAAGGACGCCTCCGACGATGGCGGTTGGAATCAAGTACTTTCGCATCATAATGCCTCACTGATTTGGGTATGCCATGAACTGTGGACCACCGACCGCTAGGGTAATGAGTATACCCTTCGGTTGTAGCTCCAGACTGCGAATAGGAACAGCAGGAAGATAAGATTTGACCTTAACTCCGACATTCTGGATATTCGTAAGTGCCACATTGCCGTTCACCGTACCAACATTGAATGATATAGAGCTACCAAGCTTCAGCGTGCCTTTTTCAGTGGGCACTGTTGAATCACTCTTGCTTGTTATTGTGACGGTGTTTCCACTTTTGGTTATAGAATCGGCCTTTGCTAAAAGCGAGCCAACAGGACCATCCAAGTTGACTTTGGTATCTTTGAGAGCGGCGGACAGAACGCTTCCAGTCACAGAGACATCTTTGCCCAGCGAATTCAGGATGTTCCCGGCTAGCTGGCCGGGGTTTGAACTCGTCTTTTCCGCATTCTGGATTATCTGTACAACCTGTTTTTCATTTAGTTGCTCGGTCATCCCATCAGGGTCGGTGAGTCGAAGCGGATTGTTCAAAACGTAGGCATACATATCGAAATGCTGCGGGTTGCTGATGTAATCACGGAAACGAACCTTCTCATCATCATCACCGTGTTGCCAATCCAGCCACGGCAGGGGATCGGGCGACATCCATCTCCCCATCGTAGACGCATAGTACCTGGCCCCGAAGTAGTCATTGCCTGATTCGGTATCTCGTTCTTTGCCGGTGAAGTGGTGTTCAGTGGCGTCATCAGAGGTGGGCAGGCCAGTGGAAGTCAAAACCAGACCATCCCCATTAGGCAGGCTCTGAGACGTCTCTTCAATTTGACCAGTAGCGTCAGTCTGTACGCGCCGCGAACCCAGCCAGTCTGTGAGTTGGAAGTGGAGTGCAGCCACACCACTATTGCCAGAGGGAATATCGTAGGTTCCAAGCAGTTTGCCGCCGATGAACGCATTGGTGTGGTACCAGGTAATAGTGCTACTACCCATCAACTCTGTGACTTGTTCTCCAGCCTGACCCAACAAATATTGGTTGGTCAGTGTAGAAAGCCCGCTAGATCCTGGGCAGGCCAAACTGCTAACGCTTCCTTTGGCCGTGCGGCGACC
>CAIZGA010000216.1 GCA_903932385.1 uncultured Acidobacteriota bacterium | reverse complement strand
GCGAGAGAAAAAAATTCGCCACCAGGCTGATCAGCGATGCCCGCAGACCACGCTCAACTTCACGCGCCGTTGTGATTGATTTGTCCATCCGCACCTGCAAAAAAATTTGCTTCCCAAAGAAATTCAGGAATACCAATTATCCCTTATCGCCCGCATGAAAATCGTTCCCTGCAAAAAATCAGGCCCCGCGCTGGGCAGGGCCTGTCTTTGTGCATTTTGATATTCGTTACTTACCGCAACGTTGGCGGCGTGGTAAACGGCGAGGCAGCCGGTTTTGCGCCCGTGCTCACGCCATCCTGCAGCGCCTGGTAGTTGATGATCTGCTTCAGCACGTCATAGGGCACTTCACCCAACGGAAGAATTCTTCCATTGATGGCGATGGACGGCGTCAGCGAAATATTCAAATCAACACCCAGTTGGATTTGTGCATTCAGCTTTGCTTTGGTGGCTTCTTCTGCAGCGCAGGTTGCCGTTGCCGCGGGGTCCTGTCCGGCATAGGTCACTGCATCGGCCAGTGTCTGTTCCGTTCCCTCGGCGGTCAGCGCGTCCTGGCGGTCAAACACTGCCTGCACATATTTGAAGTAGGCATCATTGCCGCCCTTCTGCGCCACGCAAATGCCATACGCCGCTGCCTTGTACGCCGCAGGATGCAGGTCCACCAGCGGGAAGTTCATCGTCACCACGCGTGCGTTGGGGAAGTCCTTAATCAGGTTCTCCATCGTGGTCTGGGCTTCTTTGCAATGCGGGCACTGCAGGTCAACAAACTCCACCAGCATCAGGTCTTTGCTGGCTGAGCCGCGTGCCTGTCCAGTGGCCCGCTCCTGAATCATCTTGCGGTTCTCGGCGAATGGCGTCGGTCCGAAGTTCATAATGTCGCCGGCAGACATGGCATGCTTCTGATCGGGCAGCACAAAGAACGACGTGGCCTGAACCTGTGCATTCGGCGTGTGCTCGGTCACATACACAATCACTTTGCTAACGCCGGGTGCCGGCGTCTTCAGGATGCGCTGCACGCTCCAGATGCGGTTCACATCATAGCCCCACAGCTGCTTCAAAAACGCATTCACAGTTTCCGGAGTCGGCTGGTCCGCCGTAAAGTACTTCGGGTTCACAACCGGAAACGGGTCGAGGCTGGAAAACGTCGGTGCCGGAGCCGCCGCAGCGGGCTTGGCAGCCTGCGTCTTGGCCTGCGGTGCAGCCGCCTGGGTCTGTGCTGGCAGAGTCGTGCTTCCCATCAAAAGTGCAGCAATTGCTGCAATGCTTACTACTGCTGCTTTCATTCTTGTTCCTTCCGTCGGTTGCTTCCGCAACGCTTGCTAGTTGGATTTGCCTTCAAACTTGTCTGGTGAATTTCGCCGCATCCACGCCTGAAATACACTCTCTACCAATTTACACCTGTACCTTCACCGCAATCGGGAACCTGCGTCCCGTGCCGAAGCTCTTGGCGGTGACTTTCAGCACCGGGGCCGCCTGCTGCCGTTTATATTCGCTGCGTTCAACCAGTTGCTGCACCCGCGCCACCATCGCCGCATCCACACCTAGCCGACGAGCAATCTCCTCCGCCGGTTCGTATTTTTCTATGTAGGCCTCCAGCACCGGGTCCAGCACATCGTACGGCGGCAGAGAATCCGTGTCTTTCTGGTCCGGCCGCAGTTCCGCCGATGGCGCTTTTTCCAGCGTTGAAATCGGTATCCGCTGTCGCTTGCGATTGGCATACTGCGCCAACGCATACACACGCGTCTTGTACACGTCGCCGATCACTGCCAGCGCACCCACCATATCGCCATAGAGTGTGCAGTAGCCCGTTGCCATCTCGCTCTTGTTGCCGGTGGTCAGCACCAACGATGAAAATTTATTCGCCACCGCCATCAGCAGCGAGCCACGAATCCGCGACTGCAGGTTCTCTTCCGCCAGGCCAAACGGTGTTCCGGCAAAGAACGGAGCCAGCGCGCGCAACTCTTCTTCAAACAGGCTCTAACTATAAAGTGGGTCGTGTGGCCTTTTTGACCACAAAAACGGTTAGCGCTCCCATTCTAGGGGCCGAGTCTAAACGCTTTCTTGGTCAGACTTATTTTGAAGATTTGTATGACCACCTGGTTAAGGCCAAGACTAAACTATCAGATTGTGGACGTTTGTTCCTCGAATTTATGAAGGAAATGGATAT
>CAIZGA010000215.1 GCA_903932385.1 uncultured Acidobacteriota bacterium | reverse complement strand
TCTCACCGAGGTCACCACTTCCATCAGCACGATTCCTGAAGATGCGAAGAAGAGCTTCCTGAACATTCTGGCCAAGGTGCCGATGGCGTACGCGAAGGTGAATGCCATCTTCTCATCGCCGGAACGCAAGACACCGGGTTCGGGCGGCATCTTCTCCATCTTTGTATCTGACTTGTGCAAAGGCTGCGGCGCTTGCGTTACGGCCTGCGGCGACCACATGGCACTGAAGATGGTTCCGGAAACTGAAGAGGTCAATGCCGAGCACGAAACCGGCACAGCCTTCCTGGACCTGCTGCCGGATACGAGCCAGAAATTCCTCGGCTTCTACAACAATGCGAGGCCGGCGGATTCCAAGACAGCAACACTGCGCAACCTGCTGATGGTACGCAGCAATTACGATGCTCTGGTTTCCGGTGACGGCGCCTGCGCCGGTTGCGGAGAGAAGAGCGTTCTGCGCGCGATTGCCGCTGTTACAGAAGCGTACATGCGGCCGCTCTACCACGCCAAGGCCGACCGCTTCACAGCGAAAGCCAGCGAGTTGGAGAAGGCCGGCGTGCAGCGTCTTGAAGCGTTGGCAAAGCGTAGCCCCGAAGAATACGCATTGCTGAAGCAGACCGTTGCCCACCTGATTCTTGGCCTGGGCGGCGAAGATGAGCGCGACACCAAGTCCCGCATCAAGGCACGTGAAGCTGCACAGCCAATCAGCAATGAAGAGATTGTGCATTCGTTGACCACGGTGCTGCTGACCGAGGCCTTCAACCACCGCAACCTGCAGCCGGTAGACGGCCGCGCAGCGAACGGCATGAGCGTGATGGCCATGGCAGCGCACACCGGCTGCAACACGGTGTACGGCTCCTCCTCACCCAACAACCCGCACCCCTATCCGTGGATGAACTCACTCTTCCAGGACGGTGTGACGGTGGGCTGGCTGCTGGGCGAGAGCTTCATTGTGGACCACGCGCGGCGCAGTGTTCTGCCCGAGCGCATTACCGACCTCATCCTGCATCGCGATGAGAACGTGATGACGGCCCGTGAGTATTACGAGTTCACGCACTTTACCGATGCGTTGATGACCGATGAAGAAATCATGGAACTGCCCAAGGTGTGGGTGGTGGGTGGCGACGGCGGCATCGGCGACATCGGCTACCAGAACACGTCGAAGGTTGTTCTGCAGAACCGGCCCAACGTCAAAGTGCTGATGCTCGACACGCAGGTGTATTCCAACACCGGCGGCCAGAACTCAGACTCCACCCCGATGCTGGGCGGCAATGATATGAACAGCTACGGCGCAGCCACCCAGGGCAAGAACAACGAAAAGAAAACCGTCGCGGAGACTTTCCTGGCTGGACACGGTTCGCCGTTTGTAGCGCAGGTCTCCATGGCCAATGCACCGAAGCTCTACCGTGCGATTCTCGACGGTCTGGAATATCGCGGCACCATGTTCCTGCAGGCATACACCACCTGCCAGCCGGAGCATGGCGTTCCTGATGACATGGCCGCGCAGCAGGCGCAGCGTTCGCGTGATTCGCGCGGCGTGCCGGAATTCGTCTTCAACCCGCGGTTGGGCGAGACCTATCAGGAAGCGCTCGACATCAAAGGCAATCCTTCCATCGATCTCGATTGGTATGAAGCGAAGTCGAAGGATGGCGAGATTACCCGCTACACCGTGGCCCACTGGTGCGTAACGGAGGCACGCTTCTGCAACCACTTGAAGAAGGTGAAGAAGGATGCACTGCCGAAGCTGATCTCGCTGGAAAACATGCTGACGCGCATCACGCAGCAGGATGTGGTCTACCGGCGTTACCTGCACGAGGGACATCGCGCCTTCATTCCCGACTTCGGCGTGTACATCCAGATTCAGGGTGAGAACGGCGAGCCGGAATACCGCGCACTCTCTCGCCAGCTGGTTCTGTTCTGCGTAGAGCGTCGCAAGGCATGGCGCATGCTGCAGAGCAAGGCCGGTGTGGTCAACCGCGAATATGTGGCGCAGAAGGCGTTGCTGGCTGATGTCGAAGCGGGCAAGGTGTCGCTGGAAGACCTGTACGCGCGCGGCGAGGAATTGGTCCGCGAGCGCATGGCAGCCAATGCACCGGCGGCAGCCAAGGCTTAACACAACCGAAATGCAATCAACCAGCGCGGGGCGAATCTGCTCCGCGCTTTTTCTTTGTTGCGGACGACACTTGCATCTCTGCAGCCAGCGGTTGGTGCAGGCGCTCCGTCAACCCAGGCGGCAGAGAAAAGCGACGGTTATCGGCGATGAGAATAATCATGTTGTGCACGCTGTCCATCAGCACGGCGCAGCGCTTGCACTGCTCCAGATGCGCGTCAATCATCTGCCGGCGACGGGGCGGTATATCACCCTCAATGTAGTTGGAGATTTCCTGGCGAACATCATCGCAGCTTAGCTGAATCATCAGCGACTTCCACCCGCGATGGCTGGCGGCATGGGTGAAGTTCGCACTCACAAATGCGTCGCGCAGCATCAGACGCGCGCGCAGCAAACGAACTTTTACATTGGCGCTGCTTAGACCCAGCGCCTCCGCAGTCTCGGCGATGGACATGCCGTTCATGTCCCGCAATACCAGAACCTCGCGATAGATTTCCGGCAGGCTGGCAACCGCTTCGGTTACATGCCTCGCCATGTTTTCGCGTTCCAGCGCATCGCCCGGGATATCGCGCCAGTCTGCCAATTCAATCGGCGTGTACTCTGCGCCATCGTTTTCTTCCGGCGATAGAGTATCCAGCGACACTTCACGATTGCGCCGCAGATGCTGACGCGCTTGATTGATAGTGATGCTGATGAGCCATGTGGAGAAGCGCGCCTCTCCGCGGAACTGCGACAGGTGGCGGAATGCATTTAAGATGGCTTCCTGTGCCGCATCCTCCGCCTCTTGCTGCGATCGAAGAATTTCATACGCGGTGAAATAGATGCGCCGCTCAAGCGGAGCAATTAATTCATAAAAGCGTTCATGTTTGCCGGCGAGTACATCGGCAATCAGGGCGCGTTCAGCCTCCGGATTTTGTTCGTGTGCCGCGATGCTTGGGTTCATCATGCCGCTTTCATGGTTACAGCTTACAATTGTGTTGCCAGTAAATCTTTCTTGCGGAGTCAAGCGTGGAGCAGAAGAACATCGAAGTAAAACAGCCTGCCGCTCCGGTATGGTTGTCCCTGGTAACCCTTGCCGGGGGGATGGTGCAGGGAGTTTGTGCAATTCTGGTTGCCAGCAGTTCCTTGAAAATTCTGCTTGGCGTTGCCGCGTTGGCCGGAGCCATCCGGGCTTCTGTATGGCATGCGCCGTACGTTCGTATTCCACTGATGTTTGTTTCCACGGCGCTGGCCCTGTTTACGCTCTATCTGTTGTGGAATGCCTATCGGCTTCGCAATCTGCACTCAGCACAGTGGAGAAAGCGCAGCCTGACGTTGAAAGAGAAGGCCTCCATTGCATTCAGCCTTTTGGTGGCACTGCTGACCCTGATATTAGTGGTTGGCGAATTGTTTGAGCATCCCTTATAAAACATTTTCATTCCGAGACAAGCTTGCGCGCGAAGTATCTTCCCAGCAAACCGTCTGCCGAAAATATGCCTGCTCCAAAAATCAAAATCAAAACAGATGCAAACAGATATGTGTACGGAGTTGCGCCATAAAATTTGTCCGGCTCGCTGAAGATGGCGAAAAGGGAATCGCGGTCCGCAGTGATGTAGGCAACCAGCATGTTGACTGCC
>CAIZGA010000214.1 GCA_903932385.1 uncultured Acidobacteriota bacterium | reverse complement strand
TGAGTTGGTAGCCCAACGGGCCCAGTGTGTAGCGGATGGACATCACATCCAATCCGGTGGCGGGAAGATAGCGCGGCAGCGGCGGTGGAATCAGCGCGTGCGAACTGGTGGCAGCGGGCAGCAGCTTGGTGAGGTCGCGCATTTCTGCAGCGGTCATCGCGTTGACGTGGCTGAACTGCGCATCAAGCAGAACGGCGCCGTTCCAGACAAGAACACGGTTGCTGTCAAAAGCGCCGCCATGCCCCAGACGCGCCGAACCCGCAAATTCACTGCCGATTTCTTCCGCAGCCATGTTGGGTCGCCGATAAAAACTGTAGGCACCGTAGGCACCGGTGGCATCGGGAAACTGCAGTGCTTTGACGATGAGTGTGTCGCTGCCGCGCGAGTAATGTTCTTCGGCATAGCGATCGAAGCCGTATTCATTCAGCACGGCGGCGTTGGCTGCATCGGCGTCTGCGGCTCGGTTACTGGCGATGGGTTTGGCGGATTCAACCCAGCCGTCGAAGGCCGGTGGCAGCAACGGCGCGGGCGGCTCAGTGATGGTGGTGACTTTGCCCGACTTGGCCGGTGACTGCGCTACGGAAAATGCAGTGCCAGCCAGCGAGAACAACACGGCGGCGAAGATCAGACGTGGTAAAAATTTGCAGTGCATACGCATGGCGGACTCTATCGGCAAGAGTAACACTGGCGAGACCGCGATGCAGTGAGCGAGCGACTACGACTTGCCATGCCCGTGAGGAAAGGCGCAGTGTTCCGCATGGCCCTGCAGGTTTGGATGCGCGTGGTCGTGAAAGTCCGCATGTGCAGGGCCGGTGTGCTGGTCATCGTCTGCAAAGCCGCCGGCGGGAACTGCATGCAGGTCGGCAATGAGAGCGACTGCCAGGCAAAACGCTGGCAGCAGATACGCAATCTTCTTCTTCATGCAAAAGCCTCTGCAAGTTGGACGAATCACCGCCGCATTGGACGCGCGAAATGGAAAATTATTCTGCAGGCCGGTTATTCAATCTGAAAGACGGCGTAGACCGTGGCCGAGCGCGTGACCTTGTGCGGTTCAATCGCGAGCGGCGGTGTTACAGGTGTGCTTCTGGCCATGCCTGTGGACTCGTTGGCATCGAAACGCATCATCGGCAGTGTGGGGGAACTGATCTGGTTGGTGGTGTAGAGCAGCTTGCCGAGATGCACGCCCATGCTATCGGCCAGCGTTGCGGCATTTTCGCGGACGCGCGCAGCGGCGGTGCGCAGGGCTTGATTTTCCAACTGCTTCAGGTCGTGCATGGTCCAGTCAATTTCGCCGGAGTCGGTGGCGCCGGCAGTGATGGCGATGTCGAGCAACTCTGCGGCGCGCGCGGGCAGCGCATCCACGGTCCACTGCTGCGTGAGCGTGAATTTGTGCGGCTTGTTCCAGACGGGCTGCATCTGCTGCGACTGGCTGTGGATGTCTGCATCGGCGATGCCGGCCTGCTTGAGCGCGGCGATGATGCTGTTGGAAGTTTGCGCGGCGGCGGCGTAGACGGATTTGGAATCATTCGGCGGCGTTGTGAAGCCGATGTGCAGGATGGCGAGGTCGGGGTCGACAGTGATGCTGCCATCGGCGGTCAGAGTGAGCGAGCGGCTGGCGGGATCAATCTGTAGTGAGAGCTGGTTGGGCTGCTGGGCTGCAGCGGCTGAAATGGCGAGGAGAAAAAATGCAAAGAGTGATGCGAGCTTGCAACGTTCCATGTAGAACACCTCGAAAAAGTAGAAGACCTCTGGGGCATTGGACGCGGCGAAATTGCAATCAGAGAGGGGCGGAAAATAAATCCACAGAAATGCAGACCAAATTTGTCTTATAAGACTGGTTATGTCGTATATTGGAAGTGGACGTAAATTTTTGATGAAGTGAGCGGTTCTTTGAAGTATCAAACTCTTGATTCTTTTGGATTTACGAATTTCCTCCGGGTCCGTATCTGGGCACTTGTATTAATTCTTTCAGTCTTTGGCGTACAAACTGCGGTTGCTTTGGAGGGTACGAGAATCTCCGGCGTGGTGACCGACCAGGACGGAGCTGTGGTTCCGGGCGCGGCGGTGGTGCTGCGTAATGTGGAAACCGGCAGCGTAAAAACTGTGAGCAGCGGCGGCGATGGCAGCTATGTTTTTATCTCCGTGCCGGCGGGAAAATACCAGGTGGAGCTGAGCCAGCCGGGCTTCAATCCTTATTTGAAGACAGGCATTGTGGCCGGGGCC
>CAIZGA010000213.1 GCA_903932385.1 uncultured Acidobacteriota bacterium | reverse complement strand
TGGCGTGGATTATTTGTCGGCGGACATGACAGCGGCGTATCAAGGCACGCTGAAAAATTACACGCGCGAATATTTATTTTTGAAGCCGGGGCTGCTGGTGGTGCATGATGCCATCCGCGCAGATGTGCCGCACAGCTACAGTTTTCTGCTGCACGTACCGGTCGGCGCAGAAGCTACGGTACAAGGCGCTAGCGCGACAATCGTGCAACCGAAGGCATCAGCGTTTGTGTTGGCGGCGGAGAGCGATGCAGCGTGGAAGTTGCAGGCGACGCCGGTTCCCATCCACGACTACATTGATTTTGATAAGACGCCGGTGGAGCCGCGCAGCATGATGCGATTGGATACGGCGAAGCAGCGCGATGCAGAATTTACGGTGGGCATGAATGTGGGCGCGGCTGGATCTCTGCAGAAGATGGCAACTGCGAATGCAGAAGGAATTTCTGGAGATAGCGGAACAACCTTCGCTCTCTTCAGGACGAAGAGCGGCGACCTGGCGGCTGGCAATCTTACGACGGATGGCGATGTGCTGGCGAAGAGTTCGGAGTGCATCTTTGTGTCGAAGGCACACTGGCTGCGCGTGGATGGGAAGACAATGTTTTCATCGACTGCAACAGTGGATGCGGAAAGTGCTGGTGGGAAGCTGAACATCTACGCTGCAGGAAAAACGACTGTTAGTGTAGGTGTAACTGGAACACCGCGCAGTGTGATGGTGGATGGAAAATCCGTAATGGTGAGCCTGGCAAAGGGCGCGATATTGTTGAGCATGGAAGCGGGAGAACACAGTGTTGAAATCAGCTACTGAGGCGTTTCTAGCCGAGTGCGTAGAGTGGAATGCCTTTGACGCGAACGTGTACCTGGGACACTCCGGTACGCGCGGCGTGCTGGCGCTGGAGGCCCCGGAATTGCTTGCGGAGATGGACCGCTTTGGAATCGCACGCGCGCTGGTGAGCCACAATGTCGGGTTGGAGTACGACGCAGTGGAGGGCAACCATGCGTTGATGCGTGATGCGCATCAACGTTTTGTTCCGGCGTGGACCGTGACTCCCGATGCCGGTGCGTTGTTGGATTTTGCGTCACGTGAGGCGAAGGCGGCGCGACTTTGGTTTGCAACTTCGCACCATAATTTTTCCAGTGCGGCATGGTGCTCGGGTGAAGTGCTGGAACAGATGCAGCACAGGAATGTGTTGGCGTTGATTTCGAAATCCGACATTGATTGGGACGCGTTACATTCACTGCTGGAGAATTTTCCGAGGCTGAATGTGCTGCTTCTCGAGATTGGCTATCGCGCGGATCGGTACATGAATCCGCTACTGAAGAAATTTCCAAATTTATATTTTGATACGTCCATGTATGCCGCGCATCGGCAATTGGAGTGGCATGTGGAAACAATTGGGCCGGAGCGCATGATTTACGGAAGCCGGTTGCCGTATTACACGCCGGGCGCATCGCTGGCCATGCTGGGCACGGCACGCATATCGGACGCGGCGAAAGTGGCAGTGGCTGGCGGCAATCTGCGCCGCCTGTTGGGAGAGCGCGCATGAAATCGCCGATTCCCATTCTCGACTGCCACGGCCACATCGGCGTGCATCCGGATTTTCCGCATTACAAAACCGCGCCGGCGGAGATGGTGCGCGTGATGGACCATCTGAACATCGAGAAACTTGCAGTGACATCCACACTGGCCTGCTACAACGATTGCCCGCGCGGCAACGAAGAAGTTGCAGAAGTGTTGCGGGAATTTCCAGACAGGTTTCTCGGATACATTACTGTAAACCCAAATCCGCCGGGTGAAGCGATTGCGGAGTTGCTGAAGCACAAAGACTTCCATCATCCGCCGCTGATTAAGTTTCATCCGGAGTTGCATCAGTATCCGGTGAACGGGCCGCACTACATGCCGGTGTATGAGTACGCGAACCAGACGGGCGCAATCATACTGGTGCATACGTGGGACTCGGACGCGAACTGTGGGCCGCTGATGTTTGCGAGTTTGGGCAAACAGTTTCCGCGGATGCGGGTTATTCTGGGACACTCCGGCGTAACGTGGCGCGGCTACACGCAGGCCATTGAAACAGTGAAGCAGACGGAAAATACCTTTATGGATATTTCCGGATCGCAAAGCCATCGCACGGTGATGGAGCACAGCGTGGAGCAGGTGGGTCACGAGAGAATTCTGTTTGGTTCGGACATGCCATTTTTGGAAGCGTCGATGCTGCTGGGCCGCGTGATGACGGCGCGAATCAGCGATGCGGCGAAGGAAGCGATTCTGCGAAAGAATTTTGAACGATTGCTAAACGAGAAATAGCAACTGGAAGGAAACAGATGGAGCAGGTTCGGATTGGAATCATCGGGCTCGGCATCATGGGCGAGTCGTACGCAAAGATTTATTCGGCGCATCCGCTGGCGCAGGTGGTGGCGGTAAGTTCGCGGCGGCAGCAGAGGGTGGATGAAATCTGCAGCAAGTACGACATTGCGTGCGGTTATACCGAGTATAAAAAAATGCTGGAGCGCAAGGACCTGGATGCTGTAGTGGTTGCGACTCCCGATGCGCACCACTTTATTCCGGCGCGGGATGTGTTGCAGTCCGGCCGTCATGCTTTGGTGGAGAAGCCGTTCACGACCAGCGTGGCCGAGGCGGATGAGTTGCTGCGCATAGCCGATGCTGCGAATTTGAAAATTCAGGTGGCATTCAATCATCGCTGGCTGGCGCCGTATTTCCACGCGAAGACGCAAATTGCAAAAGGCGAGATTGGCATGCCGCTGGCGGGATTTGCGCGCAAGAATGACACGATATTTGTACCGACGGAATATATCCCATGGGCGGGAGATACGACGCCGGCGTGGTTTCTCTCCTCGCACGACATTGATTTGATGCGTTGGTTCTTTGCGTCGGAGCCGGTGGAGGCGCGTGCGTGGGGCAGCAAGAAAGTGCTGGTGGAGCGCGGCGTACCCACGTACGACATTATCCAATCGCAGGTGAAGTTTGCATCGGGTGCGTTTGCTACGTTTGAATCTGCGTGGGTATATCCAAATACATTTCCCAGCCTGGTGGATTCCTTCGTTGAAGTTGTCGGCGGCGCAGGGCATATTCATCTGGACCGCAAGTGCGAGTCGATTGAGATCAGTACGGAGAGCGGCTTTGCTTATCCGAAATGTTTTTTGAATATGGAAGTTTTCGGCAGAGTGCGCGGCGCTTTCGCTTCGTGCCTGGAAGATTTTCTGTACGCGGTACTGAAAAATTCCACGCCGTATGTGACGGGCTTTGACGGCAGACAGGTGACGGCGACGCTGGCGGCAATTCACGAATCGCTGGAGAGCGGTGCGTCTGTGGCCGTGCAGCAGCCGGATGGCGGGGACAATGCGCGCGGCTGATACGACCATCGTGCTGCTGTACTTTGCCACCATGATCGCGGTGGGCGCGGCCTACTCGCGCCAGATGCGTTCGGCCGATATGTATTTCGCGGGCGGCAAACAGTTGCCGTGGTGGCTGGGCGGCGTGTCGTTCATCATGTCGTACGTCAGCGCGTTTTCAATCATTCTGTATTCGGCAATGGGCTACCAGTACGGCATGGTTGCGCTCACGCTGTATTGGAGCACGGTGCCGGCCGTATTGCTGACGACATGGCTGTTTGCAAAACGCTGGCGGCGCGCCGGTGTGCTGACGCCGACACAATTTCTGGAAGAGCGATTTTCTTCCACGGTGCGGCAGTTATTTGTGTGGTCCGGCATACCGCTGAAAATTATTGATGAGAGCCTGAAGATTGTTGCCATCGGGATCTTTGTGTCGGCGGGCATGGGTGTGCCGGCGGTACATGCGATGGTGATGATCGGCGTCACGATTCTGGTGTATTCGATTCTTGGCGGGCTGTGGGCCGTTGTGGTCACAGACTTTGTGCAGTTCATTCTGGTGGCAGGCGGAATTCTGCTGCTGCTGCCGCTGACGTATCACGCTGCCGGCGGATGGTCGAATCTAGTGGCGCATGTGCCGCCGGAGTTTTTCCACATCGTGCATGGACCGTATTCGTGGGCGTATGCGGGATCGTTTCTTGTGTTGACGTCGCTGTCGCTCTCCGGCAACTGGTCGCTGATTCAAAAATTTTATTCTGCGCGTAGCGATCGCGAGGCGGTGCAGATGGGTTGGCTTGCGTCTGTGCTGTTTCTGCTGCTGCCGCCAGTTTGGATCCTGACGGGAATGCTGGCGCGTGCGTTTATGCCGGTGGGCGGTGTGGATGCGCAGTCGGTGTATGCGCACCTGAGCGCGCAACTGTTGCCGCCGGCGATGCTGGGGCTGATGGTGGCGGCGTTGTTTGCGGCGACGATGTCTGTGCTTTCCTCGGGCTACAACGTAATGTCTGCCGTGCTGACGTTGGATGTTTACCAGCGTCTGTTGCGGCCGCAGGCGCAGCAGAAAGAGCTGGTGCTGGTGGGCCGAGTGATTACCGCCGTGATTGGCATGGTGGTGCTGATGATTGCACTGGCGATTCGTTATTACCACTGGACGATTTTTGACACGATGGTGGCGGCCTTTGGATTCTTTCTTCCGCCGACGGTGTTGCCGATGCTTGGCGGTTTGCTGAGCAGGAGACTCTCGACCAAGGGCGCACTGGCTGGATTCATCGGTGGATTTATTTTCGGCGGCGCACTGCTGGTGTATCGCTCTGTGGCACATCCGCAAAATGCAACGCAGTTTCAAGCCATCAGCATTGTGTTGCCGGCGGTGCTGACGCTGCTGGTACTGTGGTGCGCGGCGAAATGGTTTCCGGCGAAGGATGAAGAGCGGGCCCGCGCGGTGCGATTCACCGACGGCCTGAATGCACCGATGGCTGACAGCAAGGGGCACGTGACCAATCCCGCACCGATTGCCGGGTTGGTGATTGGGTTGTTGGCGGTGGCACTGATTGCAGTGGCGTGTGTGCCGCTGGCAACGGGCGGCAGCGTCACAGTGTTGACGTTGGCGATGGGCGTCATTTTCCTGCTGATTGGCAGTGCGCTGATGGCGACAAAATGGATTTGGCCAAGCGTTGAAAAATAATTCTGGAGAAATGGCATGAGGTTGTTGCGATTCTTTGCCGCGGATGGCGGCGTGCATGTGGGTGTGCGTCAGGGCGATTTGGTTCGTGACCTGGGTGTGCGCGAAACGCTGGATCCGGTTCCGGCGGCGCAACTTGCTGCTGCTCCTGTGTTGCCGTTGAAAGGGCTGCGACTGGATGCGCCGATTCGCAATGTGCCGAAGTTGCTGGCGCTGGCAGGGAATTACAAAAAACATATTGCCGAGTCAGGATTTTCTGATCAAAAGACGAACATCTGGACGCCGCAGATTTTTTGGAAGCCGAACACGACCATCCTGGAACCGGGCGGCAGTGTTGCGTTGCGCACGAATAATGTGTTCTTCGATTACGAAGCGGAACTGGCGGTTGTTATCGGCAAACGCGCGAAGGATGTTGCGGCGAAGGACGCGATGGCATGCGTCTTCGGCTACACGATTGTGAATGACCTGAGCGAGCGAAAATTCGACAGCAAGCTGGAAGGCCGCGACAAGCGCGAGTTTGATCCCTTCTTCGATTGGCTGATGGGCAAATGGTTTGACGGATCGGCGCCGCTGGGGCCGGAGATTGTGACGGCCGATGAAATTGCCGACCCACACGCGCTGGGTATACGGCTGCGGTTAAACGGGGAATTAATGCAGGACTCGAACACCAGCCAGATGCTGTTTCGCATCCCGGAAACCATTGCTGCGATTTCTGCGGTGATGACGCTGGAGCCGGGCGATGTGATTGCCACTGGAACGCCGGAGGGCGTGGGTATGGCGCGCGGTCGTGCGTTGCAGGCGGGCGATCACCTGCGCGCGGAGATTGATGGTCTGGGAGAGTTGGACACATACATCAGCGGAGCTTAACGCCCCGCGATGGATTAGTGTTTCGCTTCGCCGTGGGCAGTGGTGTATTCCTCGTACGGGCCCTTGAAGTCTTCCACCTTGCCATGTTCGAAATGCCAGATGCGCGTGGCGACTTCGTCGATGAGGTCGTGGTCGTGCGTGACCAGCAGCACGGTGCCTTCATATTTCTGCAGCGCGATGTTAAGCGCGTTGATGGATTCAAGATCCAAGTGGTTTGTCGGCTCGTCGAGGATAAGCACGTTCGGTTTCTGCAGCATCAGTTTGCAGAAGAGCAGGCGCGCAGATTCACCGCCGCTCAGTGCCTGCGTCTGCTTCATGCCTTCGTCGCCGGTGAACAGCATTTGGCCGAGGATGCCCCGGATTTCTTCGCGGCTTGCCTTCGGGTCAAACTGGTGCAGCCAGTCGGCGGCAATCATGCCTTTCTGGATGGCGTCGGTGTGGTCCTGCGCGAAGTAGCCGATTTGCGCTTCGTGGCCCCACTTCACTTCGCCGCCGTCGCGCGAGAAACCTTTTTCCGCTACGTCGGGCATACCGTCGAGCAGGCACTTGACCATGGTGGTCTTGCCGGTGCCGTTGCGGCCAATGAGTGCGACTCTGTCTCCGCGTAACAGACTGGAGGAAAAATTATCAATGACCTTCAATTCGTCGTAGGACTTGTTGATGTTTTCAATTTCAAGAATGTGCTTGCCGGAGGGGCGAAGCTGGTCAAAGCGAATGTAGGGGCGTGCAATGTTGGAGCGTGCGAGGTCAGTGGTCTGCAGGCGCTCGACCTCTTTGCGTCGGCTGGTGACCTGCGTGGAACGCGTGCCGGCGGCAAAGCGCGAGATGAATTCATTGAGCTGTGCAATTTTCTTTTCGCGCTGCTCATTCTGCGATTCCAGACGCGCACGCACCTGCGTCTTCTGCACCACCATGTCGTCATAGCCGCCGGTGTAGGTGATGATGGTCTGGTAATCGATGTCTGCGATGTGGGTGCAGATGCTGTTGAGAAAGTGGCGGTCGTGCGAGATGGTGATGAGCGTGCCGTTGTAGCGGAGCAGGAAATCCTGCAGCCAGTGGATGGAGTCGAGATCGAGGTGGTTGGTGGGTTCGTCGAGCAGCAGCGCCTGCGGCTGGCCAAACAAGGCCTGTGCCAGCAACACGCGGACTTTCTGTCCGCCCTGCAATTCGCCCATCTTGCGCTCGTGCAACTCATCGGCAATGTCGAGACCTTGCAGCAGGATGGCCGCATTGGACTCGGCTTCATAGCCGTCTTCTTCGCCGACAATACCTTCCAGTTCGCCCAGGCGGATGCCGTCGTCGTCGGTCATCTCGGCTTTTTCGTAGATGACTTCGCGTTCTTCCATGGCTGCCCAGAGTGCCTTGTTGCCCATGATGACAGTGTCAATGACGCGGTAGGCGTCAAAGGCAAACTGGTCCTGGCGCAGGATGCCCATTTTTTTCGGGCGCACCACGGTGCCCTTCTGCGGGTCCAGTTCGCCGGTGAGGATTTTCATGAACGTAGATTTGCCCGCGCCATTGGGTCCGGTAAGACCGTAACGGCGGCCGGCGGTAAACGTGGTGGAAACGTCCTCGAAGAGAATCTTCGAGCCATATCGCATGCTGACAGAGCTGACAGAAATCATGGGTCAGCTTCTATTGTAGCGGGTTGTGCGCTGTGAGAATTCGCAACACGGCGGAAAATTCATATTGTGATGAATTTTCCGCCGGTGGAATGCGATATTTACGACTTATTTTGAGAAAGGCCGCTCAAGAATCTGCGGGTCGGGCGGAGCATCTGGGTTCTGCGCCTGCATGGCAACCCAGTGCGCATACTGCTGCGGCGTGTAGGTCTGCAACTGGCCGGAGGCGTAGCGGATGTAGATGCCGCTGTGCAGGGTGACGTGCAGATCACAGACGCTGGCCTTGGCGCTGTTGCCAATCTGGTGCTCCAGGATTTCCAGCACCGTGCCCTGCGTAACCCAGTGGGCATGATAACTGCCGCCGGGCGCATTGGTACGGAAGCCGTGCGAGCAATCGGCAACGAAGTCGAAGCCCATCACTTTGTCGCCGTCCTTCACATTGCCGCTGCCGGAGCCTTTGGCGCCATCGGCTGCGCTAGACCACTGCGACTGCACAATGGCGGCCTGCAGCGGATAGTCGGCGACATTGCTATCCACGTTGGTGTCTTGAGATTGCAGCTTGAGGAATTTCTCCATCGGCACGGCCTGCAGGCTGCCGTTTGGCGCGCGGCGATAGACAGCATCGAGTAGGCTGATCTTCATCTCGCACTCGTGGTATTTTTCTTTGCCGATTTCCTTCAGCAGCAGCTGAAGCGACTCGCCATTCTTCTTCCACTTTGCCGGAAGATATTCACCGCCGGATGTGACCAGAAAATTGTCAGAGCACTCATAGGTGTAATCGAAGGCCTGAATGTGTTCGCCATCGTGCAGATTGGCTTTGCCGGAGCCGCGATAAAAGTCGGGATACCCGTTGTGGTAATGGGTGACGCCGTTACGCGTGAACACGGTAACCTTTAGCGGGTAGTCTGCGGGGTTTTTATCTGCAGCGTAGAGGCTGCCGGAGAGGAGCAGAAAGAGAACAGCAAGGCGATATACATGTCGCATGAGCGGAGACTTCCCCTGAACAGGATTTTCGTGCGTTGGGCGATTCTATCCTGCGCTGAGGAGAACAGCCAGTAAAAGTTTTGCGAATGCACTGGCTGAAAATTCGGGGTGGATGGGGGGAGGGCTGGCGGAATTTTGCGGGCGATGTGATGGCATCGCCCACAATGTTTGTGAATGAATTAGATGTGGCAGTGCGTCATGCCGCGTTTTTCCAGATACTTCTGGTGGTATTCTTCGGCTCGCCAGAAGTTCTCTGCAGGAATGATTTGCGTGACTATGGGTTTGGGAAAAATGCCGGCCACTTTCAGTTCTTCAATCTTGCGCGCGGCCGACTGCATCTGCTGTTCAGTGTGATAAAAAATCACGCTGCGGTATTGTGTGCCCCAGTCGGGGCCCTGGCGGTTGAGCTGCGTTGGGTCATGCAGTTCAAAGAACTCATCCAGCAGCGCTTCATAACTGATGCGCGCGGGGTCAAAAATCACCTGCA
>CAIZGA010000212.1 GCA_903932385.1 uncultured Acidobacteriota bacterium | reverse complement strand
GCGCAGGCTGCGGTGAACGGCAAGCCGAGTGCTACGCGGGCGAATGAACCGGCGAGTGTTCTGGCCAAGCCGCTGGATGCGCTGATGGCGGGTGGAAATTCTGCGCCGTGGACGATTGTATTTACATTGACGCTGTTGACGGTGCTGCCGGCGCTAATTCTTGCAATGACGCCGATGGTGCGGTTGCTGGTGGTCTTTCATTTTCTGCGGCAGGCGCTGGGCACGCAGACTGCGCCGTCGAACCAGGTGCTGATGGGGCTGGCACTGATGATGTCGTGGTTCCTGATGCAGCCGGTGTTGGTGGCGGTGGACCAGCAGGCCGTGGAGCCGTTTCGCGCGGGAGTGATGAGCGGGAGTGAAGCGATTGAAGCGGGTGTGCAACCAGTGAAGAACTACATGCTGCATTACGCACGGGAGAAGGACCTGGCGTTGTTTGCCAGTGCGGTGATGGTGGACCGTCCGCAGAAGCCGGCAGACCTTCCGCTGCAAGTGGTGGCACCGGCGTACATGTTGAGCGAGCTGAAGGCGGGATTTCAGATCGGCGCGATTCTGTTTCTGCCATTTCTATTGGTCGACATTATTGTTGCGTCTTTGACGACGGCAATTGGCATGATGCAGTTGCCGCCGGTGGTTGTTTCTACTCCGCTGAAGATATTGCTGTTTGTGGTGGTGGATGGTTGGAACCTGCTGGCGGGTTCGCTGCTGAAAAGTTTTTAGATTGTGTTTCTGCAAATTGGATTTGGAGTACTGCATGAGTCCTGACATGGCGGTGGAACTGGCGCGGCGATTGTTGATGGAGGCGTTGCTGCTGGTGGCTCCTGTATTGCTGATGGCGGCGGCGGTGAGTCTGCTGTTGAGTCTGGTGCAAACGCTGACGGGCGTGCAGGAACAGACGCTGACCGCTGTGCCGAGATTGTTGACCGTGGCTGTGGTGATTCTTCTGATGCTGCCGTGGTTTTTGCATCGGTTGACGGGATACACGATTGGTTTGTGGCAGGACCTGCACAGATATTTGGGATAGTGATGACGGCAGCGATGACATCGGCGGAGTTGGTGGACTGGCCGCGCTACCTGACGGCAGGCGTGCTTGTGATGGTGCGCATCAGTGGGCTGTTTGTATTTGTGCCGATGTTTTCATCGTCGGCGATTTCATTGCGATTGAAGGGTGCGTTGACGATTGCGTTGGCGTGGATGCTGGCCCCGGTGGTGGCTGCGATGCCGGCGGTTGCGGGACGCGCGCCGCGATTGGTGCTGGATGCATCGAGCATCCTTGGCGAATTGAGCGTGGGGCTGGTGTTTGGATTGTCGCTGATGTTGTTGGCGGAAGCGATGATGTTTGCCGGAACGCTGCTGGGATTGCAATTCAGTTTTGGCCTGGTGAATTTGCTGGATCCGAATTCAAAAGTAGAAACGCCGGTATTGAGTGAATTGCTGAACTGGTTATTGCTGCTGGTGATGATTGGCGCGGGGCTGGACCGCGCAGTGTTGGGCGCGTTGATGCGGAGTTTTACGACAGCGCCTCCTGGATTGGTGGCGTTGAATGCGCACAGCTGCGCGGGCATTGCAGCGATGAGCGGAGGAATCTTTCTGGCGGGACTGCAGTTGGCGGCGCCGGTGATGTCGGCAACCATCCTAACGGAGATTGCTGTGGCGTTGATGGGAAGAATGTCTCCCCAGCTGCCGGTGATGTTTGTATCGATACCGCTGAAGACGTTGGTGGCGTATGTGGTGCTGATGGTTTCGCTGAGTGTGTGGCCGCGATGGATTGAAGGACATTTTCTTCATCTGCTGGATGCGGCGCAAGGGCTGGTGTCGGCATGAGCGAGCAACGCACAGAGCAGGCCACTCCGCGAAGAAAAGAGAAAGCGCGCGAGCAAGGCGACTATGTGCATAGCCGCGAGTTGATGGCGGCGGTGGCATTGATGGCCGGTGTGCTGGCCATGGGCACGGCGGGAAAAAGTTTTGCCGGCACATGGGGCGCGGTGTATTCACAATGCATTTCATTTGCGATTGCGAGTGCGCGTGATGGTTTTACGGCGGACGGATTAACTGCAGCGTTGCGAAATCTTCTGAAGCCGTTGGCGATGCCGGTTGGGTTGGTGATGGCGGCGGTGGCGTTGGGTGCGATGGTGGCGGGAGTGGCACAGTCGGGCGGGGTGCAGTTTCATCCACAGGCGTTGATGTTGAAACCGGAACGATTGAATCCTGCAACGAATGTCGGGAACTTATTCAACTTGCGAGCGACGACGCGGCTGGGAAAAAGTCTGATTCCGGCGGCGATTGTGGCGGTGTTTGGATGGCAGGCACTGCGCGCTTTGATGGAGCCGATGCCG
>CAIZGA010000211.1 GCA_903932385.1 uncultured Acidobacteriota bacterium | reverse complement strand
GCAGGATGACAGCCGAGATGCGGTCGTCATTGCCCGGCGCGCCCGAGGGCATGTAGGGAATCTTGTACAGCCCCTGCAGGCCGGGCCCATGCAGGCCGTGCGTGGAGTTGGCGTAATGACAACGCGCGCACTTTGCCTGATAGACCACATATCCGGCGCGCTCAGTGTCCGTCAGTTCAGAAAGCGGTTTCGATGGCGGCAGCTTGGGACCGCAACCGGTCGCGAAAATGGTTGCAGCGGCAACTACTGCCAGCGCAACCGTAGCCATCGCACTCAATCTTGCTCTCATAAATTTTATTGTCGCATTTCACAAATTAATTCGCTGCGGCAATCGCGGCGACTACTGCATCCATCGCTTCGCGGTCTGCCGTTCCCACCGGCGTGTGCATGTCGGCCATGATGGAAAAGACAATCGTCTTACCGCTGGCGCAGGTCAGGTAGCCGGAAAGCGCGCGTGCCTCAGACAGTGTTCCGGTTTTGGCCACAACATTGCCCTTCAGCGGAGGCTTGGAAAAACGCGAACGCAGCGTGCCATCCACACCGCCAATGCCGAGCGAGGCGCGGTAACGCAGGCCCCAGCTTTGCGCGGCGATGTAGCGCAGCAGTGTGGTCAGCGCGCGCGGCGTCAGCATGTCATTGTTCGAGAGGCCCGAGCCGTCGTAAAGTACAACGTCGTCGGTATCCACTCCGGCATTGGCTAGAAACTTCCGCTCCACGCGAATGCCTTCCGCACCGGAACCATCCGCCCCATAAGCGCGGCCCAGCAAATGCATCAGGATTTCTGCATGCTGGTTCTGGCTCACCTTGGCGGTGTATTGAATGTCCTGCCAGAGCGGCGGCGCAGTGTGTGTAGCCAGCAGTCGCTCTCCCGGCGCCAACTGCGGAGCCAGCGAGGCCAGCGCATCAGCCTGCGACCGAAGCGTGATGGGTTGCTGCGTCAGTTTTTCAAAACTGGTGGCATCGTTATTTTCCGTGTGCCGCACCGTAGTTTCGCCACTCACACGGATACCATTCGCCGCCAGCGCCGAGCGCAGCAATTCGCCGGCAAACTCCGCGGGATCATCCACGGCAACGGGGACATGCTCAGTTGAGTCGCCGAAGCGGTCATGCCAACCGGCAGGAATATTTCCATAGACACGCACCATCGGATTGCCGTTGAAATGTTCGACCGACAAACTCAATTTTGAATCCGCTGCACCCGTTGTGACGCCGCGTGTATCCAATTTGAATTGCGGCATGGGAAGCACCCATGACGCCTGCACGGGATCGCCCGCGTTCGCTCCGGCCACCAGATTCAGGTAGACATAGTTGTCATTCACATTGAATGCATCCACCGGCACGGCAAAGTAATACGGCAGGTCGTCCCAGCTCCAGCCATGCGGATACGGTTCGCGCGGAAAATAGCTGTCATCGGCAATGATGGGGCCATCCACTGCCGTCAGCCCGCTCTTTGCTGCGGTGCGCGCCAGTTCGTTGAAAGCTTCAGGCATCGTTTCCAACCGCGGCGATGGTACATCTGCCGGCGTCTCGACAAACGGCCATGTCATATTGTTCAGCGATGGATCACCGCTGCCGATGAGTCGCAGCGAACCGTGCAGAACGCCATCTGCAGATCGCGTGCCGGTCTCTGCCAGCAGCGTGCGCGATGTATAGTCGGGGCCAATCAACGCAAAGGCGGCGGAAGTTGAGATGAGTTTCGTATTCGATGCCGGCTGAAAAAACTGCCCGTCGTTCAACGCATATATCGGCTTGCCATCCAACGTGGTCACCGAGATGCCCCAGTGAACACGGCTGACTCCAGGCGCTGCCAGCAGCTCTGCTATCTTTTTCTGCATCGCCTTCTGCCGCGACTTCTGACGGCTGGGTTCGGGTGCGGGCGCGGCGGCGTGCACAGTTGTGCAGGCAAGCAGAAGCAGAACGATGGCAAGCGTGGGATATCTTTTCATGTTTGGGAGTTTAGCAGCAGACACCGGCACTGCAGCAGAGAATACGATACCTTCGATAAGGAATGATTTCGCAAACCCATTTCGCAACCCGTCCCACATTCGAGTGGCCGCTGGCTCGGCACACATTCGCACTCGGCCGACGCACGCTGGTGATGGGCGTGTTGAACGTGACTCCGGATTCATTTTCCGACGGCGGAAGATTTGTTGACCGCTACAAGGCCGTAGCCCACGCACTGCGCATGCTGGATGAAGGCGTAGACATTCTCGACATCGGCGGCGAGTCCACGCGGCCGGGCAAATCCGAACCGGAAACGGCAGAGACTGAACTGGAACGCGTGCTGCCGGTGATTGAAGCTGTGCTGCAAGCCCGCCCCGACGCCTGCCTCTCAATTGACACTTACAAGGCAGAAACAGCGGAGCGGAGCGTTGAGGCCGGCGTGGAAATCGTGAACGACATCAGCGGCCTGCAGTGGGATGCAGACATGGCCGGTACCTGTGCGCGCCTGCAGTGCGGCGTGGTGCTGATGCACACGCACGGTCGCCCCAACGAGTGGCGCACATTACCGCAATTGAATCCAGAAGCAGTCCTGCCGCTGGTGATGGACGGCCTGCGCGACAGTCTACAGAAAGCAAACAGCGCGGGAATATCCGATCAACGTATCGTCATCGATCCGGGCTACGGCTTTGGCAAATCCTTCGAAGAAAATTATCCGCTGCTCGCGCATCAGGCTGAGCTGTTGCAACTCGGTCGGCCTATCCTCGCCGGCACATCGCGCAAATCATTTCTCGGCCGCACCATGGCGCAGGTAAATCATGGTGTTGACATGCCAATCCACGAGCGCCTGTACGGTAGCATCGCCTCCATGACGGCGGCCATTCTCTCCGGCGCGCACATCGTCCGCGTGCATGACATTCGCCCGGCGCAAGAGGCTGCGGCCATTGCCGATGCCATTCTGGCTGCGTTGTAAAACTTACAATTTTTTCGGGATGAAGAATATATTGGTACACATCCCACAGAAACTAATTTCTGCACGAGGATGAAGTATGTCAACCACGCTTCCCGTCTTCTCTGCGCCACCTGCTGAAATGATTTTCGACGAATGGTACCCCGCGCTGCGCAGTGACAAACTGCGCGTCGGCCAAAAGCAGAAGGTCCTGCTGTTAGGCGTGCCGCTGTTGGTTGGCAGAAAAAATGACGGCAGCGTCTTCGCCCTGCGCGACCTGTGCCCGCATCGCGGTATCCCGCTTTCCGCCGGCTGGTTCGATGGCGAACACGTCACCTGCAAATATCACGGTTGGGAGTTTGAACCCTGCAGCGGGCAGTGCACATTGATTCCCTCGCTCACCCAGCATGATTCGCTTGACGCCTCAAAAATTTATTCCGGCGCCTACCCCTGCGTGGAAAGCGACGGCTTTGCCTGGGTCTTTATGCCTTCGCCCGGCGCGGGCCGCCTCGATGCGAAGAAAATTGCCAAGCTACCGCCGGTGCCGGTGCTACCGAAATTCAGCGATAAATTCAAAGGCATCTATCTCACCGCCGACCTGCCCTGCAACGTGGACCACGGCATCATTGGCCTGATGGACCCCGCGCACGGACCGTTTGTGCATCAGGCCTGGTGGTGGCGTTCGCGCAGCAGCATCCACGAAAAATCAAAAAAGTTTGAGCCGATACCACAGGGCTTCCGCATGTCCTCGCACAAGCCTTCGGTCAACAGTGCGCCATACAAATTGCTCGGCGTCTACGGGCAGGACTTCACCACCACCATCGATTTCGTTCTGCCCAACCGCCGCTTTGAAACCATTCGCTGCGGCGACAAATGGTTTGCCAGCATGACCACCGTCACGCCGGTCACGCCGACCACCTGCCGTATCGACGTTGTCGGCGCGTGGAACATCTTCATGCGCGTTCCGTTTGTGCTGCCCATCGTCCGTTTCTTTGGCAACCGCTTTGTGGGCCAGGACCAGCAGACCATGGTGGAACAGGCCGAGGGCCTGCGTTACAACCCCGCGCTGATGCTGATTGACGATGCCGACAAGCCTGCGAAGTGGTATTTCGCCCTGAAACAGGCCCGGTTGGAAGGCCGTAAAACGCATCCGCTGAAGAAGCCGGTCACGCTGCACTGGCGCAGTTAACGCAACTGCAATACGCTGCGCTCGATTTCCATTTAAACTGTTAACGATGCTTTCCAAACTGTACGCAAAGTGGATGTACGCGTGGGAAACCGCGCTGACCACGCAGGACACCAATCGAATCGTTCGACCGCTGGAGTGGGGCTTTGACTGGCTCTCCGATTTCACCCCGCTTGCCCGCAACGGATCTGAAGCGATGCCCGCCGCCGACGCTGTTTCTTTGATGACTTCCATCAATGAAGAAATCGTCCGCCGCAGCGACGAATTTTACGGCTACACCACGCCGAGCGACTTCCGCCTTGAAGCCCGCCACCCCGAACTTTTCCCCACCAACGTGCGACCCAAAACGCTGGCGCGCCAGGCGGAGATTCGCCAGAACATTGCCGAAGGTCGCAGCGAAACCGCCGAGTTTTTGCGATTCACTTCGCCCGTGCGCAGCAAATATCCAGAAAATGATCAGGTGAATGCGCGCTGGTATCCGGCGCCGAAAGAGAAGCAGGCAGGCAAGCCGCTGCAGGCCATCATTGTGATGCCGCAGTGGAACGCCGACGCCTTCAGCCACAACGTGCTGTGCACGCTTTTCAATCGCTTTGGAATTTCTGCGCTGCGACTCTCAAAGCCGTATCACGACATTCGCCGGCCCGCTGAGATTGAACGCTCCGACTACGCCGTCAGCTCCAACATCGGCCGCACAATCTCTTCCTGCCGTCAGGCCGTCGTCGACATCCGCAGTTGTGTGGACTGGCTGGAGCAGCAGGGCTATGAGCAGTTCGGCGTGCTCGGCACCAGTCTCGGCTCCTGCTACGCGTACATCGCCAGCGCGCATGACCCACGCATCCGCATCAACGCCTACAACCATGCATCGTCCTGGTTCGGCGATGTGGTCTGGGCAGGCCAAAGCACGCGCCACGTTCGCGCCGCATTTGAAAACGCCGGACTCACGCAGAAACAGGTGCGCGCCATGTTCGCCGTCATCAGCCCCAAGTCCTACCGCAACCTGCCGCTGGAGCCGACGCGTGCGCACTGGCCGCGGAAAAATGTTCGCATCGTTTATGCGAAGTATGACCTGACGTTTCCGTTGGAATTTTCCCTTGATGCCGTGAAGGATTTTGAAACCATGCGTGACGTGCATGGCCGCGTGGACTTTGACAGCAAGGCGCTGCCCTGCGGCCATTACACCACCGGCGAAAAACCTTACGTCTATATGGATGCTTGGTATCTGGGGTCGTTCGTGCACTCCGCCTTCAAGAAGCTGGCGGAAGAACACTCCACGCAGCACGCGGCAGAGGCTGCAGCAACGCGGTAAGCGCATCGGCCCACCGCGCATACGCCTGTGCTTCACTGGCAGCCAGGCCATGCGTGTAGATGCTGATGCAAAAGCCGTCGCACTCTTCTTCCAGCCGGAAGCAGCGACGCAGAACAAATTCCGCTGCGCCATCGGTCTGCTGCAGCTTTGCAACCGCAGCCACCATCGTGTACATCAACTGTTCGTGCAGACTGAACGATGTGAATTGCTCCGGCTGCAGCAATGCAATGTCCACGTAGGATGAAAATCCGTGCGAGAAATCTTCCGGCTCGTAATCCATTTCCAAACACAGCGATTGCAGCCGTTCCGGCTCCATCACAAAGGCATCGCACTTGATGGTGCTCCACGGCGCTTCGGCGGCATTCCAGTGCACTAGGGCTGCGCCCAGTGCCGGATGCTCGCTCGCTTCCGGAACCAACGCAATCGCTTCGGGCGACTGCCGCAGGTCCTCAAACTTCGTGCCGCTCTCGCCGCCCTGCCATGGAATCACCACAATGGGTTCCTCCGCCACCGAACTCATCTCCACGGACCTATCGGCAAACATACTAGTTCACCCCACTGTGCAGGCCGGCGGCAGATTGAAAATAACGCAGCATGGTCATCTCCGCCCAGTAGCCATCATCGTCCTCTTCCGGTTGCGGTGGCGAGAGAAATGCGCAGTGCCCGCCGTGTTCCGTTTCCAGCAGTGTGATGTTTTTGTTCGCCTCAATAGCAGCGCGTGTCTTCGCCGTATAGCGAATGAACGGATCATCGGTGGAATGCAGCAGCAGCGTGGGCACGGCAACTGTATCAATCACGCGGGCCGCCGCCGCACGATAGTAGTAATCATCCGCACTGGCAAAGCCTTCATAGAAGGCCGTGATGCGGTCGTCGAATTCGCGGACAGAGTGCAGCTTCTTCGCGCGTTCAATGTCGTAGCGGTGCGGATACAACTCCACCTTGCGCCGGTAACGCTTCAGCAGGCCGCGCATAAATCGCCACTCATAAAAACGGTTTTGCGGCTCGTGCAAGGAATCGGAACTCTCTGCAATATCCACCAGCGGCGAAACGCCGACCACCGCGCGCAACTGCGGCAAAGCATCGCCCAGCATTCCGGCACCCAACTCGCCCGCCAGCTTCAGCACCATGTTGCCGCCCATCGAATATCCGGCCAGCGCTATGCTTTGCAAACCATGCCGCAGAATGAAGTGCTGCGCCACGGCCAGCACATCGCCCGACATGCCGGAGTGGTACAGCGTCGGCGTGTACAACTCCATGTCGACGTAATCGTCGCCGCCAAAAACATCGCCGCCGCAATTCCGCATATTCATGCAGATGACGTTGGCTCCATTCAGCCACAGCTTGTTCGCATTCCCAATGACGTATTGCGAACGCGAAGAACCTTCCAACCCATGCAGCAGAATCACCGTCAGCCGCACGCCACGCACCGTCTGCGGCTGCCAGTAGCAGTGGCACAGCACGCTGCTCTCCTCATCCACCGGAACCAGACACGGCTCCGCCAACGGCAGCTGATTGCCGCGCGGCAGAAAATTTCCAGCAATGGTATGCAGGTGTCCGTTGCTCAATCCACGTCGCGGCACAAACTCGCGATACCACGCAGGCGCGGTCTTCGGGTCAGCGGTCTTGGGGTCAAAGACGCTCATGGGGGACGCTCATCAGGTCAGCTGCAATTTTGGGATGAACTTGCTTGGGTGAGATTTGGGGCGGCTAGTGGGGTTCGAACCCACGACATCCGGTGCCACAGACCGGCGTTCTGCCGCTGAACTATAGCCGCCACACAATATCTGATTGTAACATTCAGCAGATACTGGAATTGAGGCGATACCGCCATGAAGCCCACGTCGCACCCCGAAGTTCTGCCGCCCGGAACACCGCTGCCCGACGACCCCGGATTCCAGAGCCCCCACAGCCTGCGCCCCCGCCACGCCAGTTTCTGGTTTGACGATGAGCGGCTGGAGTTGCTTTCGCACTGGCTGGACGATTGTTTCCACATTCCCGGCCTGCCCTTCCGTTTCGGCATCGACGCCTTCATCGGCCTTATCCCCGGCCTGGGCGACTTGCTCACTGGCCTGCTCACCTGCATCATCCTGCTGGCCGGCTGGATGCGTGGCCTGCCCTACGTGACCCTGCTGCGGATGCTGGCCAACATCGGCATCGATGTGCTGATTGGCGCAATTCCCATCCTCGGCGATGCTTTTGACATTGCCTGGAAACCAAACCGCCGCAACTTCGCCCTGCTGCAACGCCACATCGCAGAACCGCGACGCCACAAATGGCGCGACTGGGCCTTCCTTCTCACTCTGGCCGGTGTGGTCATGCTGCTTTTCGCAGCGCCGCTGATTGTTCTGCTGCTAATCCTCATCTGGCTGCTGACCCACTTCCAGATGCACGCAGGCTTCTAGCCGGACCGCAGTCCTGCATCCATTTCGCTGTAAGATATTTATAGAACGTCGGGGCGTAGCGCAGCCTGGTAGCGCATCTGCTTTGGGAGCAGAGGG
>CAIZGA010000210.1 GCA_903932385.1 uncultured Acidobacteriota bacterium | reverse complement strand
TACATATCCGGTAACATTATTTAGATGAGCACACCCAAGTCCCCCGTTAAATTCGGCACAGATGGCTGGCGCGGCGTGATTGCGGACGACTTTACGTACGCAAATGTGCGCACGGCGGCGGCGGCGATAGCCAGCTACGTGCTGGCGGAAGAAAAAAATCGCAGCGGCGTTTGCATCGGCTATGACACGCGTTTTGGTTCGCCCGATTTTGCGCGGCTGTGCGCCGAGGTGCTGGCGGCCGCGGGCGTGCCGGTGAAGCTGGCTGCGGGCATTACGCCGACGCCGGCACTCTCGTTCGCGGTGCGTGAAAACAAATCCGCCGGCGGCATCATGATTACCAGCAGCCATAATCCGCCGCATTGGAACGGCGTGAAGTACAAGGCGTATTACGGCGGCGCGGGGTCGCCGGGAATTATTGCCGCGATTGAAACGTATTTGGAAAAACCACTGGCGAATGCCGCTGCGGCGGGCGCGGTGGAGATGGTGGATTTTCTGCCCGACTACATTCGCGCGATGGAAGCGTTTGTGGACCTGAAGGCGATTGCGGAATCGAAGCGGAAATTTTTAATTGATTGCATGTACGGTTGCGGCGCGGGAATCCTGAGCGGAATTTTTTCGCGGCACGGCATACCGCATGTGGAGATTCGCGCGGAGCATGACCCGCTCTTCGGCGGCATCAATCCGGAGCCGATTCTGCCGCACATCCACGCAGCGCAGGTGGCGGTTGTGGACCACAAGTGCGACGCGGGGCTGATTACCGATGGCGATGCCGACCGCATAGGCGCGGTGGATGAGCACGGCAACTTTGTGGACCCGCACAAGATTTTCTGCATCCTGCTGGAGTGGCTGCTGGAGAAGAAAAAGTGGCCGGGCGATGTGACGCGCGCCTTCAACACGACGAAGATGATTGACCGCATCTGCGCGAAGCATGGGCGGCGGCTGCATGAACACGGCATCGGCTTCAAGTATGTGACGGACCTGATGCTGGAGCATGAGATTCTTATCGGCGGCGAAGAGTCGGGCGGCATCGGCATAGCGAAGTGGCTGCCGGAGCGCGACGGGCTGCTGAATTCCCTGCTGCTGGCGAATGTGCTGGCGGATGAAAATAAAACGCTGGGCGAGATGGTGGCGACGCTGCAGAAAAAATACGGCGAACACCACTATGCGCGCGTGGACATGCACATCCCCGATGCGGTGAAGTTGGATGCGATTGCGCGGGCGAAGTGCGAGGTGAAAAGCATTGCCGGCATGAAGGTGCTGAGCGTGCAGATGCTGGACGGGGTGAAGTTTTTCCTGGAGAACCCCGAGGCGAAGCAGCACGAGAACGCGGCGGAAAGCTGGCTGCTGCTGCGGGCCAGCGGGACCGAGCCGCTGCTGCGCGTGTATGCGGAGTCATGCTCGGCGAAGAGCGTGCAGACGCTGCTGAAGGCCGGGCAGGAATTTGTGTTGCAGGGCGGCCGATGAGCGAAGTGATCGCAGTAGAAACGCGCGGCCTGTTGTTTGACATGGACGGCGTGCTCATCAGCTCGATTGGGTCCGTGAACCGCTGCTGGACGCTGTGGGCAAAACATTACAACGTGGATGTGGATTGGGCGTTGACGATTACGCACGGGCGGCGCGCGATTGACACGGTGAAGATACTGCGGCCGGACATTGATCCGGAAGAGGGCCTGCGTTATGTGGAAGACCTGGAAGTGGACGACAACGAAGACCTGAAAATTCTGCCGGGCGTGGCGGAGTTGCTGGCGAGTTTGCCGGTGGGCAGTTGGACGATTGTGACTTCTGCGACGGAGCGGCTGGCGACGGCTCGACTGAAACACGCGGGGCTGAAGCTGCCGGAGAAGATGATTACCGCGAACAATGTGGACAACGGCAAGCCGCATCCTGAGCCGTACCAGCGCGGCGCGGCGATACTGGGGCTGACGTCGGCAGAGTGCGTGGTGGTGGAGGATGCGCCGTCGGGCGTGGGCGCGGGCAAGGCGGCGGGGTCGCCGGTGCTGGGGCTGCTGACTTCGCACACGGCGGAAGAGATTCGCGATGCGGACTGGATTATTCCATCGCTGGCGGATTTGAAGTTTGAAGCAACGAGCGATGGCCGGCTGCGATTGCAGTTCCCGGCCATGCGGTAAATCACAAAAACAATCTGAAGAAAATCCCTATCTATGGTCGTCGGCGGAGGGGCCGTAGGTGCCCGGGATGGGGATGTTGTTGAGCCGCAGGTAGACGCCGAGCTGCGCGCGGTGGTGGATGAGGTGGTTCAAAAACATGGCGCGGTAGGCGGCGTAGCGTGAGCCGGAGAAGAAGACCTGGTCGTTGAAGCAGAGTTTCCAGGGGTCGGCCCAGGCGGACTCGGGCAGGGCGACGATAGCGGCGCGGGTGGCGGCGGCACCGGAGTTGAGCAGGGCGACGAGTTGCTCGGGCGACTCAAAGGTGGCGGGCTTCATGTTGGCGGTGGCGAAGTCGAGCATGGGCTGGGTGAGGATGGGCACGCCGAAGCCGCCGAGTTGCGCGGTGTGCGCGGCCATTTTGCCGAGCTTCATGGAACGCTCGTGCGGGGCGTATTCGGCCAGCATGGGAACGCGTTCGAGCATGGCCTGGGTCTTCTTGATTTCAGCATCGAATTCTTCGAGTAAAAGTTCCTGCGTCGGCATGGTGAAGCTCCTTCAAATCAAACTGAACTGTGCGGCAAATTTATTTGTACTGCACGGGTGCGAAGTTTGCATCGCAGCTGCGTGAAATTTATTTTGCGGCGAAATTTGCCAGCTGCTGCAGGGCCTCGCCATCGACGCGCATGATGCGCCATTCGTGGAGCATCTTCGCGCCCATCAGCTCATAGAAACCGATGGCGGGTTGGTTCCAGGCGAGCACGTCCCACTGCAGGCGCGGGCAATTTTGTTCGACTGCGATGGCGGCGACGCGGGTGAAGAGGGCTTTGCCGATGCCCTGGCTGCGGTAGGCGGGGCGGACGAAAAGATCTTCCAGATGAATGCCGGCGCGGCCACGCCAGGTGGAGAAGTTGTAGAACCAGAGCGCGAAGCCGGCGGGCTGGCCGTTCCACTCGGCCATCAGGCAGTCGAAGCGTTTGTGTGGGCCGAAGCCGTCGCGGCGAAAATCTTCTTCGGTGGCGAGAACGGCGTGGGGTTCGCGTTCATACTCGGCCAGTTCGTGCACGTAGACGAGCATCTGGGGAACGTCGGAAATTTCTGCGGGACGGATGGTCAGCATATCTCTCCCAAAAGTAACGGAGGCCGGGTCTCAGAAATCGAGTGCGGCCTCCGTAGATGTTGCGATGAAGTTATCAGAAATCGACAACCGGTTTCTAGAAACACTTGCCGGGTTCTAGAAGCCCATGATGTTGTAGCCGCAATCGACGTAGATGGTTTCTCCGGTGATGCCGCTGGAAAGCGGGCTGGCGAGAAAGACGGCGGTGCCGCCGACTTCGGCCTGCTCCACATTGCGGCGGAGTGGGGCACGCTCGGCATGCAGGGCGAGCATTTCTGTAAGGCCGCCGATGCCGCGCGCGGCGAGGGTCTTGATGGGGCCGGCGGAGATGGCGTTGACGCGGATATTTTTGGAGCCGAGGTCGCTGGCCAGGTAACGGACGGTGGCTTCCAACGCGGCCTTGGCCACGCCCATTACGTTGTACTTGGAAACGACGCGTTCTGCGCCGAGGTAGCTGAGGGTCATAACGCTGCCGCCATCGGTCATCAAGGGAACGGCGCCGCGGGTGACGGCGATGAGCGAGTAGACGCTGACGTCATGCGCGACGCGGAAGCCATCGCGGGTGGTGAGGATGAAGTCATTCTTGAGCTCGTCGGCCGGCGCGTAGGCGACCGAGTGGACGAGGACGTCGAGTTTGCCGAAGCGGGTTTTGATGGCGGCAAAGAGCGAGTCGATTTCCGCATCGCTGGAGACGTCGCACTGGAAGCCTTCGGCGCCCGGGAGTTCGGCAATCAGGCCCTCGGCCTCCTGCTTCATGCGTTCGTTCTGGTAGCAGACGGCGAGTTTGACGCCGGCCTCAGAGAGCTTCTGCGCGATTGCCCACGAAATGCTGCGCTTGTTGGCCAGACCAAAAATCACGCCAAAGCGCCCTTCAAGATTCACCATGTCCAAATTCGTCCTCGATTCCTAAAACCGTGCGTTTACTGCAACTCTCATATTGTATCTGCTGAGCTAGCCGCCGAGGTCAACATGTTCGACGTGGGTGATTTCGCGGCCCAGGAAGCGGGATCCCATGGCGCGGAATTTATCGACCGAATCGGTGACCAGGAATTCCATGGGCGGGGCGGCGGAGTCTTTGCGCGGGGCGAGGGCGCGCTTGGGCAGGTGGGCGGCGACGCGGGCGGCGGTGGCATCGGCGGAGTCGACGATGGAGATGGTGCGTTTGCGGGCCAGCTGGGCAACGGTTTGCTGCA
Organism: uncultured Acidobacteriota bacterium; assembly: GCA_903932385.1. Lineage (GTDB taxonomy): Bacteria > Acidobacteriota > Terriglobia > Terriglobales > Acidobacteriaceae > CAIZGA01. The sequence goes on along the minus strand of CAIZGA010000210.1, from coordinate 84 downwards.
TCAGGTCGCGGAGCAGGGGGTAGTGGGTGCAGCCGAGCAGGACGACGTCGGGCGAGAGATGTTCGGCATCGGCGGCGGCGAGCG
>CAIZGA010000209.1 GCA_903932385.1 uncultured Acidobacteriota bacterium | reverse complement strand
CGCGCACTCGACCGCTGGCACCGTCCCGTGCGTCTCCTCGGCCAGGCCCATTGGATTATCGCCGGCCGTCCCGGCTTCACCCTCGCACTCGATGAAATCCGCCACGCCCTGCCGCCCTGCGATATCACTCCGCTCACTGACCGCGACCTCAGCGCCTTCGACTGCGTCGGAGAAAAATTCTCCACCCGCCTCTATCTCTTCGACGCCGTCCATGTAGACATTTCCTCCACGCAGATTCGCGAAGGCATCCGCGCCGGTGCCGCCGCCCGCACCCAAGCCGAGTCCCAACTCCCGCCCGCCGTCGCCGACTACATCCGCACCCACAATCTCTACGTCTGATTTTTCCTGCCCGCAGCGCATCCATCTTCTTGCAGGAATTGAAACGTTTTTCAGGCATCTACCGTCCTCAATATGTAGTCAATATCAGTTTCATCTATCTGCGTTACCATCTCTGCTAGCCATATCAACGCAATCTACGGAGCCCGCCATGCGCCGCATTCTCGTCACTGTTCTTGCACTCTCATTCGCTCTCACGCTCGCCGCACACGCCCAATCCGGCCCCTACAAAATCATCGCCCAGCCCAAAGTCGGCGGCGATGGTGGTTTCGATTACGTCTTTGCCGATGCCGCTGGCCGCAAGCTCTACATCCCGCGCTCCGGCCCCACCGGCCGCATCACCGTCTACTCCCTCGATACGCTCGCGCCGCTCGGTGAAACCCCCGGCTCCAATGCACACGGCGTTGCCGTCGATACCGCCTCCGGCCACGGCTTCGCTTCCAGCAACCCCGTGCTCATGTTTGATACCACCACCATCAAGGCCATCAAGACCATCGCCGTCACCGGCTCACCCGACGGCATTCTCGGCGACCCCGCCACCGGCCACATTTACATCCTCAGCCACCGCGCTCCCAACGTCACCGTCATCAACGCGAAAGACGGCTCCATCGTTGGCACCATCGACCTCGGCGGAGCGCCCGAGCAGGCTCAGCTCGACGGCAAGGGTCATCTATATATAGACCTCGAAGACAAAGGCTCCATCGCCGTTGTCGATACTGCCAAACTCTCACTCATCACCACACTCTCGCTCGCCGGCAAGGGTGACGGTTGCGCCGGTCTCGCCCTCGATGCCTCCAACGGCATCCTTTTCGCCGCCTGCCGCACACCGCAGGTCTTCGTCATCCTCCACACCGATGGCACCATCATCACCACACTGCCCATCGGCCGCGGCGTCGACGGAGCGGCCTTCAATCCCGCCACCGGCGAAGCCTTCGCCACCGCCGGCGACAGCACCCTCACCGTCGTGAAAGAAAGCTCGCCCACCAGCTTCGCCGTTGAGCAGGTCGTCACCACCCCCGCCGGCGCACGCACCATCACCCTCGATGCCAAGACCGGGCACATCTTCACCATGACCAGCCTCTACGGCCCGGCGCCCACTCCCGCACCCGGAGCAACGCCATCGCCCTTCACCCGTCGCGGCCCCATGATCCCCGGCTCCTTCTCCATCATCGAAATCGGCAAGTAAGCATCGCCCTGTCGTTCCTGGCGATTCACAGCTTTGGGCCTGCCGTTCAACCCTTCATCGGTTGACACACGCAGGCCCAAAATTTATTCTTGATTCATACATGTCGTTCACCTCTTCATTCCGCATGTGTTGTTGTTCCTGTTGCTGCTGCTAATCGCGGCCCGCAACCCTCTGCGTATTTCCCAAACAACTTCAAGCAGATACCGCGCGACGCATTTCCCTGCGTACGCCACAGGAACAAACGAATGACTGCATCTCTTAAAACAAAACTCTCTTCACCCCGTGCTGTTGCAGCAGCGCGCTCCTCCGCATTTGCACCCCATACATCTCCTTGTTGTCGCTGTTGTTGTTGTTGATAGTTCCATCACCCCATCAACACGCAGCACAGCGCAAGCAGTCGCTGGCTTGTATCCCACACCACCCAGCCCTCGCCGTGGCACACACCGCGGCCTTCAAGGAGATTTCCCAGTGCGTATTTTTGCCCGCATTTTTCTTGGTGCCTCGCGCGCCATCGTTCTCATCGCCTTTCTCAGCGTCTTCCTGCGATCCCCGCTCCACGCCCAGATTGTCGGCGGCAGCATCTCCGGTTCCGTCACAGACTCCACCGGCGCAGTCGTCAGCGGCGCAGCGGTCAACATCCGCAATCTTGAAACCGGCAACCAACGCAAACTTTTGACCGCCGCCGATGGCCGCTACTCCGCGCCTTCGGTTCCCGTCGGTCAATATCAAATCACCGTTTCCCGCGACGGTTTCAACACCCAGACCCAAAGCGGCATCAGCCTCGTCGTCGGTCAAACCACCACCATCAACTTCGTTCTCTCCATCGGCACGGTGGAGCAGCATGTCGTTGTGCAGGCAACTCCGCGCGCCGTCAACCTCGGCACCCAGCAGGTCTCCGGCCTGGTCGATGAGCGTCAAGTGAAGGAGTTGCCGCTTAACGGCCGCAGCTATGACCAGCTCATTCTGCTCAACCCTGCCGTGGTCAATTACACTGCGCAGCGTTCCGGCAGCATCGGCACCTCCAACTCCTCGGTCGGCAACATGTTCTCCATCGCCGGCCATCGTCCGCAGGACAATCTCTTCCTGCTCAACGGTGTGGAATACACCGGCGCCTCGCTCATCAATGTCACCCCCGGCGGCACCAGCGGCCAGCTCCTCGGTGTCGATGCCGTCCGCGAATTCAACGTCGCTTCCGACGGCTACGGTGCGGAGTACGGCAAGCGTGAAGGCGCGCAGGTCAGCATCATCACCGCATCGGGGTCCAATCAGGTCCACGGCGCGCTCTACGAATTCCTCCGCAACAGCGCCCTCGATGCCCGCAATTATTTTGATCAGGCCCGCATCCCCGAGTTCCAACGCAATGTCTTCGGCGGCTCGCTCGGCGGTCCCATCCGCAAAGACAAGCTCTTCCTCTTCGGCAACTATGAAGGCTATCGCCAGAACCTCGGCCTCAGCGACGTCACTCTCGTTCCCGACAATGAAGCGCGTCAGGGATACGTTCCCAACTCCAGCGGTAACGAAGTCTATGTCGGCGTTAATCCTTCCGTCGCTCCGCTGCTCAATCTCTGGCCCGTGCAGAACGGTGCCGAGCTCACCACCGCCGGTGGTCTTGCCAGCGGCATCGCCTACGCCTACAGCAATCCGCCGCAGCACATCCGCGAAGACTTCGGCACCACGCGCTTTGACGACAACCTCAGCGACCGCGATCTGCTCTTCGGCGTCTACACCGTAGACGACAGTGTCGCCCACACCCCCAGCGCCAACCCGCTCAGCCTCGTCGAAGAAAATCTTCGCGAGCAGGTCGCCAGCGTTCAGGAGCAGCATCTCTTCTCCGCCAATCTGCTGAACACCGCTCGCTTCGGATACTCCCGCGCCAGCTATTACTTCACCGGCCTGGTTCCGGTCAGCGTTCCCGGCTGGGTCACCGGAGATACCATCGGCGCGATCGTCATCAGCGGCAGCACGGCCTCCAACGGTGCCTCCACCATCACCGGTGCCGGAGCAAACACCGGCAGCAACAACGCCGTCGCCCGCAACCTCTTCACCTACGACGATCACTTCTACTGGTCGCATGGCCGCCAACAGATTGAAGCCGGTGGCTGGGCGCAGCGCATTCAGTCCAATGACAATCTCGCCCAGAACCAGTACGGTCAGGCCTCCTTCAGCACCCTCACCACATTCCTGCAGGGAACCGTTGCCACCTTCACCGTCGTCCCCGCACCCACCGCGCTCGGCTGGCGTTCCACTGAAGGCGCCGGCTTCGTGCAGGACACGCTGCACGTCACCCCGCACCTCGAACTCCGTGCCGGCTTCCGCTTCGAATCCACCAACGGTTGGAATGAGTCCCACAACCGCGCCTCGAATTACCTCTTCACCAACGGCGTCATTCAAACCACCCCCACCGTCGGCAATTCCGCACTCGCCGTCAATCGCGCAAAATTTCTTCCCAACCCGCGCCTCAGCCTCGCGTGGGACCCATTCGGCAACGGCCACACTGCCGTCCACGCCAGCGTCGGCGTCTATCACGCGTTGCTCGATACGCTCGACTATCGCCTCGACCAGACCGCGCCCTACAACACCACCTCGGTGCAGAAGTCGGTTCCCGTCTCCAGCCTTGTCATCGCGCCGGGCAGCTCTGCCGTCGGCACCATCTCACCCAGCGGCGTGCAGCCGGACATCGCCACTCCCGCCATCGTCGACTGGACTCTGAAAATCGAGCAGCAGATTGCGCCCAACACCTTGCTCTCCGTCGGCTACGTCGGCTACCACGGCTACCATCAAATTCTTTCTGAAGATTTAAATGAGCCGGTCCCGGTTGCCTGCACCACTTGCTACGGCGGCATCGAATTCACTTCCGGCTCCCATGACGCCAACCCAGCCGTCGCCAACACCACCACCTGGGTCTCGCAGGGCAACAGCTTCTACAGCGGCCTACAGGTGGATGTGCGTCGCAGCTTCTCGCACGGCCTGCAATTCCGCGGCGTCTACACCTACTCCAAATCGCTCGATGATGGTTCCGCGTGGAACACCAGCGTCAGCGGCAACACGCCGGCCTTCGTTTCCTATCCCGGCAACGCCAAGCTCGACTGGGGCCCCTCGGCCACCGACATGCGTCACATCGCCGCCGTCAACGGCACCTACGACCTTCCCTTCGGCGATGGCCGCACCTACCTCGCGCGTACTTCGCCCTTGGTCCGCGACATCGTCAGCGGCTGGACCGTCAGCGGCATCCTTACCGAGCAGAGTGGATTTCCCTTCACTCCGCAGCTCGGTTACAACCCCACCGGCAGTGGTGACTCTCGCAATCCCGTCCGCCCGAATCTCAACCCGTCCTTCACGGGCAACCTATATCCTAAGACGGTCGGCGAGTACTTCAATCCCAACGCGTTTCTCACCCCGACAACAGGTCAACTTGGCAATGCAGGTCGCGATTCTCTACAAGGCCCGCTGCTCAGCGAGTTGGATTCTTCGCTGACCCGGACCACCATCATCCACCAGCAGCTTCGCCTGCAATTGCGCGCGGAGTTCTTCAACATCTTCAACCATGCCAACTTCAACACGCCCAATCCCGTGGTCTACACAGCCGCCAATACGCTGTCGCCCACCGCTGGCGTCATCACTGCAACAGCAACCACTTCCCGCCAGATTCAATTCGGCGCGAAGATTTTGTTCTAATCAGGAACAGTAATGGACTCATCGCAACCAATTCGCTGTAGCATTCGCAGAACTCCCCGGTCGCTGCTGGCCGGGGCGGTTCTGTTTTTCATCGCGCTCGCTCTGCCGCTCCACGCGCAGCAAACCGTTCGTATCGGATACTTCCCCAACGTCTCGCATCCGCAGGCGCTCGTCGGCCGCGCGCAAGGCGCATTCGAGCGCGCACTCGGCCCGGGCGTTCGCATTCAGTGGCAGCAATTCAATGCCGGCCCCTCCGCCGTCGAAGCCATCTTCGCCAACGCAGTCGACATCACCTATATCGGCCCCAGCCCCACCATCAACGGCTACGTTCAGTCTCGCGGAGAAGCTCTTCGCGTCATCGCCGGTGCCTGCAGTGGCGGCGCGGCGCTCATCGTCCGCAACGGCGCCAACATCCACACTGCGGCAGACTTCCACGGCAAGCGCGTCGCCAGCCCGCAACTCGGCAACACGCAGGACGTCGCCCTCCGCTACTGGCTCCACTCGCAGGGACTCAAGACCCGCGACAAAGGTGGCGACGTCGAAGTCTATCCCATGCCCAATCCTGAACAGGTGCTGCTCTTCGAACGCAATATTCTCGATGCAGCCTGGGCGCCCGAACCCTGGGCCACTCGCCTCATCCATCAGGGCCAGGGCCATCTCTTTCTCGATGAGCGCACTCTCTGGCCCAACGGCCAGTTCGTCTCCGCGCACGTTATTGTCCGCACCCAGTTTCTGCAGCAGCATCCGGATATCGTCAAGGCTTTCCTGCGCGCCCACGTCGATCTCACCGACTGGATCCTCGCCCATCCCGACCAGGCCAAGTCCCTGCTGAACGCGCAAATTAAATCCGATACCGGCAAAGCGCTCGCACCCGCTATCATTAATGAAGCATGGTCGCGCCTCACGCCCACTTATGACCCGCTGCGTGCCACCCTCTTCCGGTCCGCGCAGGAGTCCTACGACGCCGGCTCTGTAAAGTCCGTGCCGAACCTCAGCAACCTCTACGACCTCACCCTGCTCAATCAGGTGCTGGTTGAAAAACATAAGAAGGCAATTCAATGACGCCCATCAATCCGACCGAACTCACCGCGCAGCAGGAACAGATTCGTCTGATCCGCGCTCGTCGTGCGCCCGGTTCGCACAATACCCACATCTCGCTGCACGGCGTCACCCAAAGTTTCTCTCCGAATAAAAATGCTCCGCCGCTGGTCGCGCTCAATAACGTCAATCTTGAAATTCATCCCGGCGAATTTCTCTGCATCGTCGGCCCCTCCGGCTGCGGCAAATCTTCCCTGCTCAATCTCATCGCCGGCCTCGCCTTCCCCAGCAGCGGAGAAGTGCAGCTCAACGGCGAACGCGTCACCGGCCCCGGCACAGACCGCATCCTCATCTTTCAGGAGCACGGCCTCTTTCCCTGGCTCACCGTCGGGCAAAATGTTGAGTTCGGTCTCCGCATGCTCGGCATCGGCCGCAAAGAGCGTCGCGAACGCGCCGACCATTACCTGCGCCTCGTGCATCTCACATCGTTTCGCGATAGCTACATTCATCAGCTTTCCGGCGGCATGCGCCAGCGCGTTGCCATCGCCCGCGCCCTCGCCACCGAACCGAAAATCCTTCTGCTCGATGAACCCTTCGCCGCGCTCGATGCGCAAACCCGCGACATGCTCCACGACGAACTCGAACGCCTCTGGCGCGAGACCGGCTGCACCATCGTCTTCGTCACCCACAACGTCCGCGAATCGGTCCGCCTCGGCGACCGCGTTCTGCTCATGAGCTTCCGCCCGGGCACCATCATCAATGAGTTCGCCATCCCGCTCCAGCGTCCGCGCCACATTGAAGAGAACCGCGTCGCCCAACTCGCCCGCGAAATTCTCGACCACCTGCGTGCCGACATCAACAAAGCCATGGAGGTGGAGTTTGCCAATACGCCGCGTTCTAAATAACGTCATCTTCTACGCCGTGCTGCTCGGTATCTGGGCCTGGGTCATTCATCTTCGCGTCTGGCCGCCGTACTTGTTTCCCTCGCAGAGTGATGTCTTCGCCTCGCTGCGTTCCGGTTTCTCTGACGGCAGTTTCTTTATCGCCATCGCGGTCAGCCTGCGCCGCGTCGCCATCGGCTACGTCATCTCCGTCGTGCTCGGACTCGTACTCTCACTCATCATCTCCAGCAGCAAGTTTTTCTCAGACACGCTATCGCCCCTGCTCACCAGCCTGCAGAACCTGCCCAGCATCTGCTGGCTGCCTCTCGCTCTGCTCTGGTTCGGACTCAGCGAAAGCTCCATCCTCTTCGTCATCATCATGGGTGCCACGCCCTCCATCGCCATGGCGGTCGAATCCGGCATTCACTCCATGCCGCGCATCTACTCGCAGGTCGGCCGTAACCTCGGCGCTCGCGGAGTCAAACTCTTCCTCCACGTTCTTCTCCCCGCATCGCTGCCGCATCTCATCGCCGGCATGAAGCAGGGCTGGG
>CAIZGA010000208.1 GCA_903932385.1 uncultured Acidobacteriota bacterium | reverse complement strand
CAGCCAAAGAATTGGTGGCATGGTTCAGGTACGTTAATTACGGCATGTATGGTGATTGGGGCAATTTTTTCGTTTAGCAATTCCTTGTCATGGTTTGTAAAGCCTTTAGCATTAATTGCTGGCATCACATGGTTTTGCTGGTTCGTATTAATTTTATGGTCGGGTACAAAAACCATCTTGCGACTTGTTGCCACCAGATTTGCATCTCAGCAGTGAAGAGACGACTAACATAAATTGGTCATACCACCTGTTATATCGTTATCATTGAAGTGATATGAGTCTCTACCTCGCCATCGGTTCTGAAACCACCTCCATGTCTCCGGAGCAGGCGCGTGCTGCGCTCTACGAAGCGCTGGGCAAGCTGGGCGACCGCAAGAAAGTTCTAGCCGTGCCGCCCGACTTTACCCGTTTCCATTCCAAGGCCGGCGAGTTTACCCGCTACGCATACGACTACTACGGCGACAAACTCACCGACATTCTTCCCGCGCTCGGCACACACACACCGGTCACGCCGCATCAGCTCGAGGTAATGTTCCCCGGCGTGCCGCAGTCGCTCTTCCGTCCGCATCGTTGGCGTACGGATATCGTCACACTCGGCACAGTTCCGTCAGAATTTTTACAGGAGCAATCCGAAGGCAAGCTGGACTACGACTGGCCCGCGCAGGTGAACAAGTTGCTGGTCGATGGCGGCTTCGATCTGATTCTCTCCATCGGCCAGGTGGTGCCGCATGAAGTCATCGGCATGGCGAACTACAACAAGAATATTTTCGTCGGCACCGGCGGCAGCATGGGCATACATCGCAGCCACTACCTCGGCGCTGTCTATGGCATGGAACGCATCATGGGCCGTGCCGATACGCCGGTGCGTCGCGTACTCAACTACGCCTCCGATCATTTCGCCCAGCATTTACCTATCGTTTATGTGCTCACTGTTGTTGGAAAAAATACAGACGGCACACTTGCGCTGCGCGGACTTTTTGTCGGCGATGATGTGGAATGCTTTGAACAGGCCGCCGCGCTCAGCCTTCGCGTGAACTTCGTCATGCTGAAACGCGAGATTAAAAAAGCCGTCGTCTATCTGGACCCTCACGAATTCAAGAGCACATGGCTCGGCAACAAAGCCGTCTATCGCACCCGCATGGCGCTGGCCGATGATGCCGACCTGATCGTTCTCGCCCCGGCCGTCGAAGAGTTCGGCGAAGACCCCCGGCATCGATAAACTCATCCGCCAATACGGCTACTACGGGACGCCGCGCACGCTGGAGGCAGTGAAGCAGGACCCCGAGCTCGCCGGCAATTTGAGCGCCGCCGCACACCTCATCCACGGCTCTTCTGAGGGCCGCTTCCGCATCACGTATTGCCCGGGCCATCTCTCGCAGCAGGAAATCGAGAAGGCCGGATTCAACTACGCCGACCTGAACACCATGTTGCAGAAATATAATCCTGAAAAATTGCAGGATGGTTTTCAAACGGTGGATGGCGAAGAAATTTTCTATGTCTCCAACCCCGGCCTGGGCCTCTGGGCGTACAAGGGCCGTTTCGAGTCATAATGATTCGAAAAGAAAAAGTGCCGCTTCGGCCACTTCGCGCTAGAATTGGTACGACCAATTTTCCCGCCGCGCACCTCTATCCTGTGTCGGCATTGGGTTATGTAAAGGAGCAACGATGAGCGGTGCACTGATGATTCCGAAATTTTCCCTGGGTGTTGGCGACCGGTTTGCGCATCAGGCCAAAGCGCAATTACAGGCCTGTGTTCTGGCCGCGCAGCAGGGTGCAGAGATTGTTCCCGTCTGGAACAAGTCAAACCGCGAGCACACCATCAT
>CAIZGA010000207.1 GCA_903932385.1 uncultured Acidobacteriota bacterium | reverse complement strand
TCTCCCGCAAGATTGGCAGAAACGTCTCCGTCACCATCATTGTGCAGATTCTCAACATGCTCAGCCGCATGCTCAGCGTGTCCTTCGTGCTTTCGCATCTGGGCAGCGAGATGTACGGCACATGGCAGATTATTTTCATTCCCGTCAGCCTGATGGGAACCACCACCATGGGTGTCTCCAACGTCTACATCAAATACGTTGCCGAATACACCGCCCGCCGCGAATATCAACGCGTCAATGCTCTGCTCTCCACCGGACTCACGTTTACCGTGCCGTTCTGCATCGCACTTTTCACCGCGATGTACTACCTGTGGGACTGGCTGGCCTTCAAGATGCACCTGCCAGCGGATGCGGGCGGCCAGACACGAGAAGCCGCACTGATTGTTTTTGCGATCTTCCTTTCCAGCATCGGCCTCAGCGCATTTACTGACGTCATCAGCGGCGTGCAGGAAATTGCCGCAGCGCAGTGGATCCAACTCACTGCATACGCCGTGGAAATCATCCTCATCTTCACGCTGGTTGGTTTGGGTCGCGGTATTCGCGGCATGGCAGAGGCCTTCCTCGCGCGTACTTTCGTGTGGATCCTGCTCAGCGTTCTCTGGTGCTATCGCAATCTAAAGTGGCTACGCATCTCGCCCTTGCGCTTCAGTATGGATGAGTTGAAACACGTCTTCGGATTCGGACTCACCGTGCAGGCGCAATGCATCTTTGACATTCTTCTCTCCGGCATTGACCGCGTTCTGGGCGGCTGGATGATTGGCCCGCTCGCCGTCACCGCCATTGATCTCGCTAAGAAATGGCCCAGCGCACTCTCCGGCATTCCCGGTTCTTTCTTCGCGGCATTCATTCCTGCAGCCGCGCAGATGCAGGCCGAACACGATAGAAAAATCGCCAGCAAGCAGCATCCCGCTTCCAAGGAAAGCCCCATCGCTGCGCTGTACATTGAAGGTTCGCGCTACACCAATCTCGTCAGCGGATATTTCTTCGGCCTGATGGCGATGCTACCCATTCCCATCTTTGCCGTCTGGCTCAACAAGCCCGTCGCCTATGTTGTGCCGCTGTTTGTGCTCTTCAACGTTGCTATGCAGGTGCACATGCTCACCGGCCCGGGAACTTCCATCCTGCGCGGCGCCGGTCGCGTACATGAAGAATTCTTCTACTCCATCCCGAATGCGCTGATGCTCTGCATTCTGGTACCGCTTTCGCACACGGTGATGCATGGCTGGTTTGTCATCGGCATCGGCGCGGCCGTCGGGCTTTCCACCTGCATCTCTGCCACATTCTTCCTGGTCCGCGTACACCACGTGATGCGCGTACCCTGGGGTCCATATCTACTGGATGTCATTCTGCCGGGCTTTGTCCCCTACTTTGTCGCTGCCGTGCTTGCCTGGCCAGCAACGCATATCGTCTTCCTCGTCAATCGAATTGCCGGGGCAGGTGTACTCTTTGCTACTGGCCTGTTGTATACCCTGATACTGGCTGTTGTGCTGGATACCATGGTTCTGAGCAAGAATGAAAGAGAACGATGGCGCAGTCTGCTCAAACGCATTCGAGGCACTCGCCAGCACGCGGCCTGATGGGTCGTGCGCTGGTCATTTGTGCTGCATGTGTAACAGCCGTCAGCCTCTCTGCGCAGGAATACCAGCCGCCCACATATCCTTCGGCGCCGTATCCCATCGCTACCAATGCTGAGTCGAACATGGTCCCCGACCAGGTTCCCTCGCCGACCATCTACGCCGTACGACATTTTTTTGAGGCACCTGCAGAAACCGAGTACCGCATATTTGACGGCGATGAAGTCAAGATCGACGTGGCCGGTCATCCCGAACTTTCCAGCACGCAGAATGTCGGCCCCGATGGTCGCGTGACCGTGCCACTGGCCGGGTCCATACAAGTCGCTGCGATGAAGCGCGATGACGCCGCCGTTGCGCTCTCGCATGCACTCTCGCGCTATTACCACATGCCGTATGTCACGGTCACCGTCACCAAGTACAGTTCCTATCGGCTGATTATTCTCGGCAACGTGCAGCACCCCGGTGAGATGCTGTTTGACCGCCCGCCCACACTGCTGGAAGCGCTGGCCCGTGCCGGCGTCGGTAGCGTCAACAATCCCGGGAACCTGGTTGGCCCGGAAGCAGCAGCAGCGCAGAATGGCAATGCTACTCTCGGCGCTGGCGCTCTGCCTGCATGGCGCTGCCTGATTTATCGCGGCGACTCCACCATGGCATGGGTGGACATGCGTGGATTGCTCTCCGGCGAGGCATTCGGAGACATGCACCTGCAGCGTGATGATGTGATTCTCATCCCGGTGGATTACAAATTCATCTCTGTGCTCGGTGCCGTCTCGCGTCCCGGCCCACAGCACTTGATGCCACAAGTCACGCTGGCCGAAGCCATCGCCGTGGCAGGCGGTCTGAGCCCTGCTGCCGGCAGTAACCCGCTCATCAGCGTGATTGATCCAACAACGAAGAAGTCCACCACAGTTCGCTTTCAGGATCTGATGAATCCAAAAACATCCCGAGGCGTTCAGCTGCAGGCCGGCGACGTCATTTACGTACCCAACAGCAAAATTTACAAAGTTGGCTACGTGTTGCAGCAGTTGAGTCCGATAACAGAAGTTCTTACCTTCACCGCACTTGCAAGTGAGTATTTTTAGGGATACAGGTTCAACCATGCAGCAGTTGCAATCAGGCAATCCGATCAATAATCCTACGGCGGCGTTTCAGCGCCCGGTGTGGGAAGCGCAGCCGGGCGGCGGCCCGCCGCTGCGTATAGATTTGGTTGAGAGCCTGCGTCGCCATCGCTTGCTGGCCATCAGCGTGGCCGTGGTTGTATTTGTCTTAGGCGGGCTGTACATCTACTTTCGATATGAGAAGACCTACTCCGCCGAAGCCATTCTCTACGTCGCGCCGATAGCTCCATCCACGCTGCCGGAAGACATGGGCAACCGCGAGTATGACACTTTCATCAACCAGCAGGTGCAGGCCGTCACGCGTCATGATGTTCTGGTAAGCGCGGTCCACAGCATGCCGGACGAAACCTGGCGCCACGCCAATGAGAGCGAAGACGCCGCAGCGGAACGCCTTGCCTCTGCCATCACCGTCACCCGCGTTGAAAACACCTATCAGGTCAGCATCACGATGAAGAGTTCGCACCCGGCGCACATGGCCGAGGTGGTCAACGCTGTCGCCAACGCATACGTCGCCATTGCGAAATCAGAAGAGTTCTACGGCCGCGACAGCCGACTGGCCGGCCTGCACACCGAGCGCGACCGCGTGGATGCGCAGTTGAAGTCCGATGCCGCCGAACAGGCAGGGCTGCTCAAGTCGCTCGGCCTGGCCACACTCGACAATGTACCCGGCGTCGGCAACCCTTATAACGAACGCATCACTAAAATGCGCAATGACCTTGCCACGGCGCGTCAGGACCGTGAAGCCGCCGAAGCGCAGTTGAATTCGCTGTCGAAAAACTCCAACGGCAGTTCTGCTCTGCAGGCGGAGGCGGAACTGCTCATCGCCGCCGATGCTGGACTGAACAGCCTGCGTAACAACATGAACGTCCGCCGCGCCCAGCTGAGTGATGAGATTGCCGGTATGACCGAGCAAAACCCCGTGCGCGCGCAGGACGAATACGAACTGGCCGAGATTGATACGCAGCTTTCTGCCATCACCACCACGCTGGAGAAAAAGGCTTACCAGCAGCTGCAGGCAAAGTATCGCGCACAACTGAACCGCGCCCGCGCCGTTGAAAACAGCCTGACCGCCGATCTCGGCAGCGAGACCGTGGACACAACCACGGCCACGCCAAAGTTTCAGCGCGCCAGCGAACTCGGCGTTGAAATCGGCCAACTGCAATCGCAGTTGAGCACGTTGAACGACCGCATCACTACGCTGGAATTGGAGTCCGCCAGCCCCGGCTCTGTTCACGTATTTTCACTGGCCGTTCAGCCCACGCATCCGGATGACAGCAAGAGCAACACGCTGATGATGATCATGGCGCTGGTTGCGCTGGTGCTGGGCATCGTAGCGGCCGTCTCGCGCGATGTCTTCTTCGACAACACCATCTTCACTTCCGATGATATTGAGCGCTGCATCGGCGTGCCGCCCGCCGGAATCATCTTCGACCACTCCACCGTAAGCCAGGGGATGTTGGATGCCTGCATCATGCGCGTCGCCGCCAGCGTAGATTCTGCCCTGCAGCGCGCCGGCGTTCGCACCTTTGCCCTCACCTCCGTCAAAAGTCAGGGAGGCACCAGCAGCCTCGCCATCGGCCTTGCGGAGGAACTTGCCCGCATGGGCCGCCGCGTGCTGGTGTTGAATGCCGAAGGCGGTTCCGTTGCTCGCGGTTGGTATCCGCCGGGAGAAGACGGCCATGTCC
>CAIZGA010000206.1 GCA_903932385.1 uncultured Acidobacteriota bacterium | reverse complement strand
TGCTTTCCTTGCTCTCTATATCGCATCATTTGCTACTACGCCGATGGCACAAACCGTGCTCAACTCTTCGACGTTGAGTATGGATGAGATGCAATCCATGCTCAAAAATTTAAATGCCAGCAGCAACATAATGGTAGTTCTAAAACAACCGGTACATATTTCCGGCACTTACAATATTTATTTAGCAGATGGGAAAAATCCAATGACATCAGTTTTGATTTTACCCAGACTACAGATGCAAAAATACGGGTTCGCCTGCAACTCAAGAATAACGTTCAAACCATCTATGTGAATTCAGCCGGAACTTATTCTATTGGCGAATCGCTCAGCTGGTCGCAGCTCCGCGGGTCACTATATTCGGTGATACTTCCGGTCATACAGTCCAGTTCAATTTTACAACAGCCACTCGAATTCAGATCTCGCGTTTATGGCGGCGAAAACTATGACTGCATACAGCGCACCTTCTCCAACAAAAGTGCAATGAGTTCTCGCGATAACGCCGTGGCCGATTACTGCTTTACTCATTTTGGACACAACTTCAAAATGCTCGAATATAACGCCAAGGATGTCTATTTATTTTCTGATAACGCGCCATTCCAACAATTGATGGTTCCGCGTACCGTTGAGCATATTCACGAGGACAAGCCTGGTGTCATTGTTCACATTTCGAGCATTGAGATTCCCAAGAACCTCACTGCGACTGATTTTTTGCCACCGCCGAATGCAATCAATCTGAATGAACAAGCTGCATCTATACCGCTTGATGCGAAAACGGCACTTGGAGAATCACAACGTCCAGATGAAGTTCGCATTCCTGCGGCTGCCATATCCAGCAATTTTATTTCTGGTAAACAGCCGAAATATCCGGGGCTGGCAAAAGCGGCACATATTTCAGGCACAGTTGTTCTTACTGCGACAATTACGAAAGACGGCACGGTTACAAATTTGACCGCGCTATCTGGTGAACCAATTCTGGTGGATGCGGCCATCAAAGCCGTCAAGACTTGGCGCTATCGTCCCTACTTATTCAATGGGGAGCCGGCTGATGTCGATACAACCATCAACGTAAAATTTTCAATGGGAAAATGAAACGACCAACTAATTTCATTCGCTCACACGCACATGCTCGTGGGGCTTGATGTAGCCTTTGCGACGGAACCAATCTTCCATCGCCGGCCGCAGGCGGTCCATCGGCACGCGGAAGCCCGCTTCGAGCAGACCATCGGCAACGGGCAGTGTGTCGTCAAAGACGGCATCGTTGGTGAAATTGCGCATGGCGAAATTATCAATCCAATGAATGGGGCACGGTTGCGCTGCGCCGTTTGCCTCTGCGTACTCGACTTTAATTTTCCGTAGAAACATATCGGCTGCTAATCAAACAACGTAAACATGACGGAGTCGAGTTGGATGCGGCTTTCCGGCGGCAATAGTTTGCCGGTGTCGGCATTGCGGCGCATCACTTGCACGGTGGCGGAATCCTGGTTGGCTACTAGCAGCCAGTTGCCGGTTGCGTCGATGGCGAAGTGGCGCGGCGTGTTGCCTTCGCTGGCAGCGCGTTGCACCAGTTGCAGCGTGCCGTCATTCGAGTTGATGGCATACACCACCAGCGTGTCTTCGCCGCGATTGCTGGCGTACAAAAATTGCCCGTCCGCGGAGATGGCAACTTCGGCGGCAGCATTTTTTGTCGTGGGCGAATCCACTGTGCTGTAAACGGCTTTGGCGCGCGGCGTCATCTCGGCATTGTCGCCGCGAATGCGCCAGTCCCACAGGTCGATGGTGGAGTCGAGTTCGTGAATGCAATACACCCAGCGGCCATTGGGATGAAACGCAACATGGCGCGGACCGGAGCCGGCGCGCGCGGCAACAAACTGCGGCTTGTTCGGAATGAAACTGCCATGACGCAGGTCGGGACGCAGAATGTAAATTCGGTCGCGGCCAAGATCGCAGGCAAGAAAATAAAATCCATCGGGAGAAAATGTGGCGCAGTGCAGATGCGATGCCGTTTGCGAGGCTGACGCACTGGCCGCTGCTGCGGGGACGGCGTTGCCATCCAGCCACTTCACCGGCGCACTCAGCTGGCCGCCGCGAATGCCGTACGACGCCAGGCTGCCGCCAACATAATTGGCAACATACGCGGCCTCGCCGCCGGGATGTACGGCGACATAGCAGGGGCCATCGCCATGCGAACTGACCGGCTTCAGCGGAGTCAGATGTCCGCTGACGCGACCCACGTTGAAGCTGGACACCGTCGCGGTTGCATCGGGAAGCGCATTCACCGCATACAAAAATTCGCGCCCGGGATGCAGCGCAAGATAACTGGGCCGCGCGGTCTCTGCCATCAACATCGGTCGGGTGAGTTCACCGGTCACCGAATTGAAGCGCGCCGAGTAAATGCCCTTGCTGACGCCCTTGGTTGTGTCCGTGCCGAAATACACACGCACCAGCGCATCTGCCTGCGCCATGGCGCGCGTAGCTGCCGGCAGCAATGGCAGCGCTGCTAGAAATTTGCGACGTGAAATCTGTGATGTCATGATTTATGGACCCGGAAATCCTTCGAGATGAAATGCATCCGACTGACAGATTGATGAGATGCGAAATTATAACCGCGTCGGTTCTTCCGGCGTTGGTAGTTTCGACGAAGGAATGTGCGTATCGTTCACCCCAACGTCGGCGTTCGCTCCGCCGGTGGCAGGCAGCCGCGGCAAGCGTGATGTATGTCCGGCTTCGCGGACGACCGCTTCCGCCTGCTGCAGAACTTCTTCCACCGTCATGGTGTACATCTCGCGGCCGTTGTCATATCCGTTTTCAATGCACTGCTTCAGGTAGCGGCCGGCAATCTGCGCTGTCAAGGCGTCGGTGATTACGAACCCGGTGCGCTTCTTCTGCTCCACCCATGCCTTGCAGGGCAACGCAATCCAAACCGCGCGGCCGCTTACGTCGAAACGCACGTCAACAGCGTCGGCGTGCCGCGTTGCAATGGCGACGATGTTCGCCTTCCAGTTGCAGTGCAGCTCGCCTTTGGTCCAGCGGTCGGTAACGGTGAATTTCTCGTACATCGTGTTTAAAGCCTAACCGCTGGCCCCGCACTCTGCAAGCGCGACACAGGCATGGGCCTGGATGCAATTTGGCAGGTATCTTTCAAGCCTTTGCATAGCTACAAATTCCCGCGACAGTGATACGATTTTAACTCCCCCCCCCGTTGATGCACAATTTGTAAAAAATTCAGCAGGAGAATATTTGATGAAGAAACTGTACGTCCTTGCACTGCTCGCAGTGTTTTGCCCAATTAATGCTTTTGCCGCTGACAAGCAGCCGGGAGCACCTACAACGAATTCACACAAATCTATTTGGTCCGGATTTTATGCCGGAGCAAATGGCGGCGCCGACATCCAAATGACTCAGCCATCATTCCCCGCCCAGAGCTACGTATTTCAGGGGACAACGTATAACGGAACCGCTGAATCTATTCACTCTTCAAATACAACAGCCTTCCTAGGCGGCATTCAGGGCGGCTACGATCACCGGCTCTCAAAGTACGTGGTCGGATTCCAAGTGGCTTCCGATTGGACCTCAAACAATGGCTCGGGGCACTACACCACTTACGAGCCCACTGAATTCGTTTCTGCAAAGACGACCTGGACAGGCTTATTTACAGGTCGGGCTGGCTATACTGTCCGTCCAAAATCATTGGTATATGTGAAGAGTGGCATAGCCCTTCGCGCCTATCAATATTCAGATATAGATCCAGCCTATTCCACTCCCTTTTCCACCAGTGGCAGCGGGACACGTATGGGATGGGTTGCTGGCGGCGGTTTTGAACAAAAAATCAAGCCACATTGGTCAGTTTTCGGCGAGTTCGATTACACCGGCTTGGGGACAGACAATGTCACTATGAGCAACTCCAGCAATGGAGGCTACAAATGGCATGACAGCTTTCAAATCAATGCCTACCAAGTTCTTGGCGGCGTAAACTATCATTTTTAACCCTTTGCATTAGCAGAGTAAATCCAAATCACGTTTGAGAATTCGCAGCTCGCAAGAAGCATTTTTTCTTATTGCATCAATTCAGATAGAAAGGCCTCCGGAGTTTAGTGACTGAGGCCTTTCTGCCTTTAAAGATAAATATTTGGGACGCTCTCAGCGGTTTGCCGGGTTAAGAGCTAGGGGCCGCCAAAAGTGCATCCCCTGTTCAATGAAAGACATGAGTGCCTCTGCTGTGAGCCAGTTGCCAGTTTTTTCTTATTTTGAGCGGCGCAGAAATGCCGGAATTTACCAGCTAAAACGCGAAAATCGCCACGTAAATTTAGTTTTTTTACTGCTTTTATGTCCATTTACTGTGCTATCGTTGCTTACTTTAACAATCTGTTGCGCTGTGCCTGTTACATTGCAGTCCGACTCTTCCCACTCGGAGAACTCTGTATATATGGAACGTGTACGCCCTTTCCCTTTTTCCTGCCTTGAAACTCTTTGCTTCCAAACAATTTCGAAGACCAGGCTGACCAAGGCTTTCACCGCCCTGCTGGCACTGTTTGCCCTTTTTGGCGGCATGCAGCACGCATGGGCCGATGCCACCGTAACAGTGACCACATTGGCCGTGACTTCCGGCGGGTCTGCAGTCACAACCGTGACAGCAGGCAGTGTAATTACATTAACTGCAACAGTCACAGGCTCCGGAAATCCTATACCGCAGGGCACAGTCAATTTTTGTGATGCTTCGGCTGCAGGCGAGGCCTGCACCGACATCCATCGCATTGGGACAGCGCAGTTGACCAGTGCCGGCACAGCCGTGGTGAAGTTCATATCAAGTAATGGCTATCATGCCTACTATGCAGCCTTCGTTGGTTCCCGCTGTGCGGCGAACTGCCCAGGTGGAAACTACTACAATCTGGCGAGTCGCTCCAACGCGGCCTTCCTGGATGTAACCGTTAATACGCTACCGACCTCAACGACGATTGAGCAGGCAGGTAGCACCGGTAACTACACACTGACAGCAGCAGTAGGATACGGAAATTATTCGCCATCGGGAGCAGTTTCTTTTCTAGACACAAGCAATGCCAAC
The DNA here is from genome assembly GCA_903932385.1 of uncultured Acidobacteriota bacterium. Taxonomy (GTDB): domain Bacteria; phylum Acidobacteriota; class Terriglobia; order Terriglobales; family Acidobacteriaceae; genus CAIZGA01. Next base: position 441 of record CAIZGA010000206.1, on the reverse strand, counting down.
TATGTTCTGGCGACGGTCCCTGTAACTGATGACTTAAGTTCAACAGGGGTCAGCTTTCTGAGTACACCCGCACCTTCTTTATATGCACCTCCGGAAGCTTATGACGGAAATGTTATTGCCGTCGGTGACCTGAATGGAGATGGCATTCCTGACCTGGCAATCCTCGGCACGGTAGGCAGTGTTACGGTGATGCTGGGTAATGGAGATGGAACATACGTACGACAAGCCCCGCTCGAGGTAGGCGTTGATCCATTCGCCATTGCAGTGGGTGATTTGAACGGAGACGGTATCCCGGACCTGGCTGTAAGCGACTCAACAGACAACACCGTGTCCGTACTGCTCGGTAACGGAGACGGAACATTCCAGTCGCAGGTTAGAGCAGATACAAATGCTCCCACGGGGACGAACAGTTCGGGAATTGCCATCGGTGATTTCAATGGA
>CAIZGA010000205.1 GCA_903932385.1 uncultured Acidobacteriota bacterium | reverse complement strand
TGGCGTGGCCGGGAGCGGTCTTGGTGTTGGCGTAGTTGTAGTAGCAATCGGTGAAGTACGCGCCCTGATGCAGGAAGAGATTGAAGCCGTTCTTCTCTGTCAGGTCGGCGTGGTAACGCTGCAAATAATCGCCGCGGAACTGGTCAATCACAATCAGGATGACGATTTTTGGCTGACCGTCGTAGGCAGAGGCGCTGGCCGTTTGCGAAAACGGCACCGCCATCAGGAAGCAGAGCAGAGCGGCGAAGAAATTTTTGATTTTCATGGCGACTCCAGTTTCGCAGGCGGGGAAGAGCGCATTGTTACGCGAATGTAAAGAATTGAGACTGGAGCTTTCGGGTATGTCAGCCAGTTTCGCCGTTAATTGCCCGGCTCCGGTAACATAAATACATGCTGGATTTAGGATTTGTTCGGGGCAATCTGCCCCTGGTGGAAGAGAAGCTGCGGCAGCGCGGGGCGGACCCGTCTGCGGTACTGAAAAATTTTGCGGAAGTGGATGCTCGTCGTCGCGAAGCCATTACCGAGGCCGAGACGTTGAAGGCCCGCCGCAATGCGCTTTCAGAAGAAGTCGGCAAGATTAAAAAGGCCGGCGGCGACGCCAGTGCACAGATGGAAGAGACACGTCTGTTGAAAGAGAAGACCGAGCAGTTGGAATCTGCCGCGCAGGTTGCCGATGCTGAACTGCGCACGCTGCTCGAGGGTATCCCCAACCTGCCGCATGAGAGTGTGCCGGTGGGCACCAGCGCCGATGACAACAAAGTGGAAAAAACCTGGGGCGAGATTCCCAAGTTTGACTTCACTCCCAAGCCGCACTGGGAGCTCGGCGAAGAGCTGGGCATTTTGGACTTCGAACGCGCGGCAAAAATCAGCGGTGCGCGATTTGCTGTTTACTGGGCAGACGGCGCGCGGCTGGAACGGGCGCTGGCGAACTTCATGCTCGACCTGCACACGCGTGAGCATGGCTACACCGAAGTGCTGCCGCCGTTCATGGTGAATTCCAATTCGCTCTTCGGCACCGGTCAACTGCCCAAGTTTGCTGACGATTTATTTTTCTGCAAGGACGAAACCGGCTACACGCCGGGTGTCTACCGCGAGAATGATCACTGGCTGATACCCACCGCCGAAGTCCCGGTGACGAATCTTTATCGCGATGAGACGCTCGAAGCATCGCGGCTGCCGATTTCCTATTGCGCGTGGACGCCGTGTTTCCGCAGCGAGGCCGGCAGTTACGGCAAAGATGTGCGCGGCATTATCCGCCAGCATCAGTTCCAAAAAGTGGAGCTGGTGAAATTTTCCAAGCCGGAAGATTCTTATGAAGAGCATGAGAAGCTGACGCGCGCGGCAGAGACTGTGTTGGAGCGGCTGGGATTGCCGTATCGTCGCATGCTGCTCTGCACCGGCGACATGGGATTCAGTTCCGCAAAGACGTATGATTTGGAAGTGTGGCTGCCGGGTCAGAATGTGTACCGTGAAATCAGCAGCTGCTCAAACTTTGAGGCTTTCCAGGCGCGGCGCGCGAACATTCGCTACCGCCCGGCCGGCGCAAAAAAGAGCGAGCCGGTGCATACGTTGAATGGCAGCGGTTTGGCCGTGGGCCGGACCTGGTTGGCGGTATTGGAAAATTATCAGCAGGCGGATGGAAGCGTGAAGATTCCTGCAGCGCTGCAGCCGTATATGAATGGCGAAACTGTACTGCGCAAGCGGGAAATGAAATAAGCGGGTAGGCCTATGTCGAAAATCTGGAACACGTTAAAAAGTTATTTCTGGTGGACGTACAAACGCGGCAGCTTTCACTATGACGTCATGGTGACGTTGATCCTGCTGTTCCTGTTTGTCTCGCCGCACCTCATTGCCTATCGCGACAAGCCGGTGGAGAACAGCCTGCCCGGCAACAGTGCCGTGGAAGTGATGAGCGACGGCGGCGATGGCTATGTGTACGTGGTGCCGGTCGCCATCATGCATTACAGCGGGCAGGATGAAACCCTGCGTCGCGCCGACCTGTTGCGCGTCATCATGCCGATTGCCGGCGATGTGAGCGTGCAGAAGGTGGAGCCGGTGGTGGATGGCAACGGGTCACTGGTCGGCTACCGCGCCTGGGTAAAGCACTAAATCATGTCGGGAGTCACGATGAAATCTCACGTCATAAAAATGTATGCAGCGGCAATTCTGTTGCTGTGGATGGGCATGGCGGGCGCAACCGGCGATGCTGTTGCCGCCGATTCTCCGCTGCAGCAGACGCTGGCGCATCTGGACGCGGCCTCTCAGAAATTTACCGCCGCGCAGGCCAGCTTTGAGTGGGACACATTTCAACGCATCATCAATGACACCGACAAGCAGTACGGCAACATCTGGTTCAAGCGCACCGGCAGCGGCACGGAAATGCGTGCCGACGTGAGTGATGCTCCCGGGGCCAAGCCCGGCCAGATTGTCATCTATGCGCAGAGCAAGCTGGAACTGTACCAGCCGATGATTGATGAGATGAAGGTCTTCTCCGCCGGAAAAAACAGCGGTCAGTATGAAAGTTTTCTCACGCTGGGGTTCGGCGGCAGCGGCACTGACCTTACAAAAAATTGGACGGTCACTTATATCGACAGCGAGATGATGCGCGGCGTGAAAGTGACGCAGCTGGACCTGAAGCCGCTGCAGCCGAGCGTCGCAAAGATGTTCACGCACGTCACCATCTGGGTGGATGAGTCGAGGGGCATTTCACTGCAGCAGAAATTCTTTTATCCCTCGGGGGACTACCGCACCGCCATCTACAGCAACATCAGCGACAAGGGCGTGGACGGCAGCAGGTTCCAGATGCCGACGACGAAGAAAACCAAAATCGATGTAATGAAGTAAGCCCGCGTTATTGCGCCGCTGTATTTTCGCGGCGCAGGAACGCTGCAGCACCCAGCAGAAACAAAATCGGAAAACAGACAATCGTATAACGCGGCTCG
>CAIZGA010000204.1 GCA_903932385.1 uncultured Acidobacteriota bacterium | reverse complement strand
TCGCGCACCTTCTGGAAGATGACCTGCTTGGCCATCTGTGCAGCAATGCGGCCCAGCGACGACGTGTCCTTGTAGAAATGCAGCTCGCCGCCCACTTCCACATCGGGAGCAATGGCGCGCGCTTCTTCCAGCGTAATCTGGTTCAGCGGGTCTTCCACCAGCTCTGCATTCTCTACGACAGTCTTCACCACAAACGCGCGAATCTCGCCCGTCTCGCGGTCCAGTTCGCCGCGCATGTTTTCCTGCGTCTTGTAATACTTGCGTGTCGCCAGCGCAATGGCGTCTTCTACAGCGCCAACTACCACGCCGGGCTCAATGCCCTTGTCGCGGCTCAATGTCTCTATCGTTTCGTACAACGCACTTGCCATACGCACCTCATTGCTTCTAAATTTCCGGCACCAGATTGGCTTTTTCAATATTCGCCAGTTCCAGTTCCACCGTCGTACTTTCGGCAGCTTTGGCAGCCGCTTTCGCCGCCTTGCCTTTCGGCTTCGCCACCGATACATCCAGTGTCAGCCTGCCGTTGCCCGCAGCCGTCAAACGTCCACTCCAGTGGCGATTGCCGTTCACTGCGGTAAAGGTTTGCAGCTTTACTTTGTTGCCCACAAACCGTTCAAAATCTGTTGCCGACTTCAGCTTCCTGTCCAGGCCGGGCGATGAAACCTCCAGCGTGTACTCTGCGCCGGGGATGGTATCTTCCACATCCAGCAGCGTGCCAAAGTCCTGGGCAAACGACGCACAATCCTCATGCGTCACGCCGGAAAGCTGTTCCAGCGGAACTCCCGTTGGCAGCCCTTCCGCCTCCGCCGTCAGCTTGGCGCGGCCCTCTGCGTTCTTCTCAATAAAGACCCGCAGGGTGCGAAACTTCGCGCCGCCGGTGAACTCCACGTCCACCACTTCCAGCCCCAGCGAACTCGCCACCCGCTCTGCCGCTTTCCGAATTTCATCCAACTGCAATGCCATACCTGAACCCAAAGGCCTCGTCGGCCCTCTATCTTGTTCAAAATCTTGCAGATATGGGCCAATTTCAAGCCAAATAAAAAGTGGGCTCTCGCCCACTGAATCTTTCCGCCACATGCCGGTGTGCTCACGGCGCCCTGCTGTACCACTGCGGCAGAGAAGTTCGTCTGCATTAACATCTTATGCCTATTTCCACGCAGAATCAATTCTTTCCTGCGAATACCGCACACCCCCCTCCCCTCCCCATTTTCCCCGCAATTCCCCTCTAGGACACACGCCCGTTTACCGCCGCACCGCCGGTGGCTACAATGGTTTATGCGAATCCTGTTCCATTCCATTCGGCGGTCGATTTCTGATCCCGCCCCTACCCGCAATACATACAAGGCAGCGTGCCATGATTGAGTTTCCCGTTCCCGAGGCGCTCACGTTTGACGATGTTCTTCTCGTGCCCGCCTACAGCGACGTTGTTCCCGCGCAGGTCAGCACCCAGACCCGTCTCTCGCGCAACATCACCCTAAACATTCCCCTCATCTCGGCCGCCATGGATACGGTCACCGAATCGCGCCTGGCCATTGCCATGGCACAGCAGGGCGGCATCGGCATCATCCATCGCAATCTCACCATCGAGCAGCAGTCCAGCGAGATTGACAAAGTAAAGCGCTCTGAAAGCGGCATGATTGTCGACCCCGTCACCATCTCGCCCGAGCAACCCATCGCCGCCGCTCTCGAAGTCATGCGCCGCTACAAAATCTCCGGCGTGCCGGTGACCAAAGATAAAAAACTCGTCGGTATTCTCACCAATCGCGACCTGCGTTTTGAAACCCGCACCGACATTCCCATCGACAGCGTGATGACCAAGACCAACCTCATCACCGTCCCAGTCGGCACCACGTTGGAGGAGGCCGAGCACATCCTGCACC
>CAIZGA010000203.1 GCA_903932385.1 uncultured Acidobacteriota bacterium | reverse complement strand
CAGACCGAAATCGCGCCTTCCGCCTTCCGCTTTGCTTCGATGGCAGTGAGCTCGATAGTATCGACCGCAACCGGGTCGGTGCCGATGAAGAGGGTCTTGGTTTCGGCGATAAACTCCATATTCGAGGTGATGGGACCGCCGTGCCAAACCTGGCGCATGCCATCCATGATGTGGAGTACCGCTTTTGAACGCAACGGCTCAGTGGAGCAGAGATAGCCGATGAGCGGGTCAGTATAGGTGTACGGCTGCTGATGCGTACGCGCGACGTTATTGAAGCAACCGTAGGCGATGTTTTTCAGGCAACCCGTAACTCCGGCTGCCGCATGGTCCTTGAAGGTCGGGATGTTGATGATCTTGGTAAGTTCCTGAGTGACAACCTTGGCCAGGAAGCACCGTGTTTCCGATTCGCCGAAGAAATTCGCATCGCAGTAGGCATTGAAGTCGTAGCGAGCGGCATCGAAGGCACCGTATTCAATGCCCAGAATGCGAACTCCTGCCGGCACCAGAGCATGGTATCCGCCGAGTTCAATCTCGTAGGAATAGCGGTCAAACACAATAATGTTTTTGGCCGGAACGCCAATCGCAAGCAGCGAGGTGACGATTTCGCGGACAATCTCTGGCGAAGAGCAGCACGTCGGTGCGCCGGAGGAGTTAATCTTGATGCCTACAATGTCATGGGGTTCGATGAACTTTTTCCATGCTTCCGCGGAGGACGTTTCGCCGGTGAGTTCCTTCATGCCCTCATTCAGCATGCGGCCAACAATCGGCTGGGAAACATGGTTGTTTACGATGGAGTCTTTGTGGAAGACTTCTACGACCCGACCGGGGTAGAGGCCTGGAATTCCCAGTGGCGAAGGTTTGCTGGGTGGAATCCCGTGTACTTCAATGGGTGGCGGCGTTGGCCGGCCCGGATTCATCTGGGCCCCGCTAACACCTGAGTTATAAAGCAGTGCCCCGGTTCCTAAACCCGCGGTCTTAATGAAGTCCCGTCTATCCATCGGTAATCTCCAATGGGACACCCGGCTGAATTGGCTCCGTTGTCCCCTAATTCAAACAAGAACTAAAGGCGTTCACAACATTTCCACGCAATCCCGGAAGACTTCATGAAAGTGGCTTGCAAAAAGCATACTCCCACGAGATTGCAATTTCCACAACTCAGTAAATTAATTAATGTGATGGTGGCAGAGCCGCTCGGCAGAGTGTCATCGGCGTGAAATGCATTTTGAAGGATGATGTTTGAGGCAAATATGTCTGCCAGCAGTTCGTGCAGGGGTTGCAGCCAGGGACGCGATTGGTTGTGAGTGCGTCTGCCGCCATTCACTCTTTGCAGCTTTGCTGCGGTCATCGTCGCGTACAAAATCGACAACGACGATGAGCGTAGTCTGTATTGCGCCGGCGGTTGATTGGAACGGATTGCAGCTATCAACCAAGCGGTTCGTTCCTGAATATGGATTAGCTTCTAGCGCCGGTTCCTGCCGCCGCCGCCGCGACTACCTTGAGCACCCGCACTGCGTTCACCACTGCCATCATGGTTTGCAGTACCTACGTGGCCCTGTCCATCGCGCGCTTCATTTGCGTGGAAGTGATTGAATGATTTTTCACCGCGTCCGGGTAGCGGGCCAGAATAGCCGTTGCGAGGGTCATAGCGATTATCCACATGGCCGTAAAAACCAGCATGGCCGCGGAACCAAGGACCTGCGCCGATGAATAATCCGCCAGCGAACCAATCAGGACCATAGTAGCCGTAGGGTGCGCAGTTATAAGGCGTGTAGTCGAAGTAGCCATAAGGACACTCAGGAGCGATGCCTATGCTGATGCCGACCTGAGACGGCGCGACTTCTGCACTGATGAGACAGGCTGTTACGAGAAGCGCACAAAATCCAAAAGATTTCCGGAAGGACATTCTATATACCTCAGTTGTAGTTTTTAACTGCGTTCAAAACACAAGTCTTCCATGCGGGCAAAAATAGTTCTGCTCACTTCTGCACAGATTTATGAATTGAGTGATTTCTCTACGACACGTCGTGTGCATCGCAGAAAAAGTGAGAGCTGTTAATTTCTCTCGATTACTTCGAGT
>CAIZGA010000202.1 GCA_903932385.1 uncultured Acidobacteriota bacterium | reverse complement strand
GTTCGTCGAGCACATACAGAGCGCCCACCAACCGCGAGCCCAGCGAAGTGGCCAGCTGGATTCGTTGCGCTTCGCCGCCGGAAAGCGTTGAACTGAGCCGATCCAGCGTGAGATAGTCGAGCCCGACCTCATGCAGAAAACCAAGCCGCTGGCGAATTTCATGCAGCACTTTTCCGGCAATTTCTTCCTGCTGCTTGCTCAACTTCAAGTCATTGAAGAATGCTGCGGCATCAGCAACAGAAAGCGCGCAGGCCTCACAAATATTTTTCCCGCCGATGCGAACGGCGCGCGCTTCAGCACGCAGACGTTGCCCACGGCACTCGGGGCACAATGCGTAGCCGCGATATTTGCTGAGAAAGACTCGCACGTGCAGCTTATATTTTTTGCGCTCGAGCTGCGCAAAGAATCCACGCACGCCACTGAAGCCGAGTTCGGCATCGCCATCCAGCACAAAATTTTGTTGCTTTTCATCCAGGTCCTTCCACGGAACATCCATCGGCACTTTTGCTTCCCGTGCGGCACGGCGCAGCTCAGTATGGAAGGGGCGATACTTCGGACGTGTCCATGGTTCTACAGCACCATCTTCCAGCGTCAGTGATTTGTTCGGAAGAATTAAATTCAAATCAAAATCAAGCGTGTTACCGAAGCCCTGGCAACGCGGGCAGGCACCGAAGGGATTATTGAAGCTGAACAGCAGCGGTTCCGGTTCGCGCGCCGGCTGATGGCATTGCGTGCATTCAAAGCCGGGCGAAAAACGCAGACGCTGCGGCGGGTCGGGCGCAGGATCATCATTGCGCGGCACCACTTCAAAAAGAATTTCTCCGGACTCACGAAAGCCCGCTTCGGCCGCATCCACAATGCGCGCACGTGAGTCTGCAGAGACGGAGAGCCGGTCAGCCAGCACATAGACAGGCCCCGTGAAATCCAAATCAAGCAGCGACTCTGGCGTTGAAAACTCCACCGTCTTTCCACTCTGGTAGAGGCGGTTGTAGCCGCGATTGCGTAAATCGGAAAGCCGCTCTTTTAACGCATCGCTGATTTGGGTTGCTTCGCTCGCTGCAATCTTTTTTGCAGCCGCCTTCGTTACTTTTTTCGTTGCGGATTTTTTTGGCGCAGTCTTTACCGCAGCAGGTTCCTGTCCGCTGAGCGGAGGCAACACAATCTCCACCGGATGTACGGGAAAAAGCGCGAAGAGGCGTGTCCCGTTTGGCAGGGCAAGCACGCCGGCCGCTGCATCATCCACCGTATGCCGGCGCACGATGCCATCGCAATGGATGCAATGCACTGTGCCGCAGCGGGCGTAGAGCAGCCGCATGTAATCAAAAATTTCTGTTGCCGTGGCCACTGTGGAGCGCGGATTGCGCGTCTGATTTTTCTGCCGAATGGCGATTGCCGGGGCAAGGCCCTCCATGTGATCCACATCGGGCTTCTCAATGCGTTCAAGAAATTGACGTGCATAGGCGGAGAGCGACTCGACATAACGCCGCTGGCCTTCGGCATACACCGTATCGAAAGCGAGCGAGGACTTGCCCGAACCAGAGACGCCGCTGACAACGGTCAGCTCACCATGTGGAATGGATACGTCAATGTTCTTCAGGTTGTGTACACGCGCGCCGCGGATGACGAT
>CAIZGA010000201.1 GCA_903932385.1 uncultured Acidobacteriota bacterium | reverse complement strand
TTCAGTGTAGCTCTAGTTACCCCAGTTGCTCCCCGAACGACATTCGAGAACTGAATTGGAACGGAGTCGTCGCTCTCAACATGTTTTAAAACCAACCGATCCAATTCTGCCGGCTGTTTGAAATCCATCGGGTAGCTGAGCAGCGTGCGCGGCCACCAATACATCGGATGGTAGAGAGGGTCATGCAGAACGAACCGTGTCTTGCGGCTGCTGTCCCAGATGGCAGGCCGTTCGCCGGGGAGTAATCCCTGCTCTGCCTGCAGCTTGGCCGATGACATGATGGCCGGCGCTGCGAGCAAACTGAAACAGAACTTTCTACGATCCATCCACATCACCCCTGTTCAAATTTCACACCGAATTGTTGCAACTATTTTGCGTAATCCACGCGGAACGCGACAATCTCATACGGATGAACCGGAACCGTCACAACGCCGGAGTGGAGGGCCAGCGATGAACCATCACTTTTTTCCAACAGATTGGTTTCAACTGCTGCAGTTGCCGCACCCGGTACAGAGACATTCAAATCGCCACCCTTGCCGGCCCACTCGTACAGGTGGAAGACAAGGCTGTTGCTGTCCTCGGCTTTCTTCATCGCGCTGAGAACAACGTTGTCGGCCGAGACGGAGACGAAAGAATGCTCAGCCGGCATGTCGCCGACGTGCGCATCCACCTGCATCGCGCTCAGCTTGTAGTTGAACTCGTATCCATGTCGCACACTCATGGCCTGCTTCCAATCACCGGCGTGGGGATAGAGCGCGTAGCTGAAGTGCTGATGGCCGCGATCGGCGTCGGGGTCCGGCGAGGTCGGCGAACGCAGCAGCGTCAAACGCATCACGTTGCCGGCATCGTCATAACCGAACTTGCTGTCGTTAATCAGAGTGAAGCCGTGCTGGCCGTCGCCCAGGTCTGCCCAATTTTGCGCGGGCACTTCAAAGCGTGCCTTTTCCCAACTGTTGTTACGAGTGGTTGGACGCTGAATGGTTCCATAGGGAATCTCATACGTCGCATTGGGCGCGGTAGCTGCCAGTGCAAAGGCACTCTTCAACAGGATATGCGTTTCATGCCAGTCGATATCATTCACCACTTCGACTTCATCGCTGTTTGCGGTGAGAATAATCTGCTGCACGAACTTCGATCCCTGCCAGGTACGCGCAACACGAATGATGCCGCGCATGGGAGTGTTTTCGACGACGGCAACAGAGTCGGTCTGCGTCAGCAATGTAGGCGGAACATCCAGTGTGCCCGGATCAATATTCCACGCGTCATAGTTTGTGGGCTTGTCTTTGAAGGCCTGCAGTTGATTGCCGCAACTGTCGGCAGCGAGCGACTCAAACTTCGACTGCTTGTCATAGAGGCTGGTGATGCAGCCGGTCTTCGCATCAACCACTACGCGGATGTCTGAATTTTCCATGGTCAAACCGCTGACCTTCAGCGTGCTGGCAAACTTCTGGCTACCCGCCACAACGTGCAGCACTTTGTATCCCATCGAGGGAACATCGTTTGCCTGCACCAGCAGATGGAAGGTGCCAAGCTTGGCATCTTTCGAAAGCACTTCCGAGGGCAGCACTTTCCCGCTCGCATCCAGCACAGAAACATTTTCCGTCGCCGAAGGCATCTGCACATCCACCGTGACGCTGCCGCTACGTTTCCACGCCAGAGGATTGAAGACGAGCACGGGAACATTGCCGGCAACTTTTGTATCCACATGCGACGCAAGCGTCTTGAGCGCCTTGGTGGAGACTTCATTCGTCTCCCAATTGACGTCGTCGAAGTCCTTCTGCGCGTCGCGGTAGATGACGGCAATGCCGGATCCGGCGGCGAGGTCATGGAAACCGTTGAAGGTAATTTTCTCCCAGGCATCGGTCAGGCGATTGCCAGGATATGAGTCGCCATCCAGCCATGCCAGAGATGCATATTTTTCTGCATTCAGAGTTTCTACCGGGCCCTGACGCAGATTGCGCTTCATGCCGGCCTGTGTGGTGTAAACGCCGCGATGGTATTCCAGATAGAGTTCATCGTTCCAAGTGGGGATGGAAACTTCGCCAGCCGGCGGTTCGGCAGGAAACACATAGCCCTTCGCGATGCTGGAGTAGTTCCACGTTTTCGAAGTCGGCGCCACTTGTTTTTTAATGCTGTCAAGAAATTCTGTCGCGGAACCGAACACCATCTTCGGAGCAACCATCTTCGGCTGCATCCAATGCAGGCCTTCGTCCAGCATGTCGCGCGTTGGCCCGCCGCCGTGATCGCCCACGCCATACAGGTCCAGCATTTGCGTCATGCCTGGCGCAAAGGTACGCGCCTGCACAAAGTCATTGGAGAGCCGTACCGGGTTGAGGAGGCGATTGCCATATCCATGCGGAAAATATGTAAGCACTTTGCTGCCATCCGGCGACTGCCACCAGAAAATTTCCAGCGGAAGTTTGTTCGTGTCATTCCACGACATTTTCTGCGTTACGAAATAATCAATGCCGGACTTTTTATAGATTTGCGGCAACTGCCAGTTGTAGCCGAAAGAATCGGGATTCCAACCAACGCGCACATCCACACCGTACTGCTGCTGAAACCAACGCTTGCCCAGCAGAATGGACCGCGCGGTGGATTCGCCATCGGGAATATTCAGGTCAGGCTCAACCCACATGCCACCGACTATCTCCCAACGACCTTCGCTAATGCGTTTTTTGATTTGATTATTGATGTCAGGATATTTGTCTGCGAGCCATTCGTTGTACTGCGAGGCCGACTGCGTATAGATGTAGCCGGGGTATTCATCCATCAACTGCAGCGCGGTGGAGAAGGTGCGCTTGACGACATCAACGGTTTCGCTGCGCGGCCACAACCATGCCGCATCAATATGCGCGTCGCCATCCAGCTTGACGGTGAGCTGCTGCAACATCGGCTTGAGTGTTGCTAATGTGGACTCTGCCGCGCGAAGAGAAGCATCAAACTGCTGCTGATTTCCGGCATCCAACGCATTGATATCCACCTGCGCAACGGCCTTGACTAATGTGGCCTTATCAGCAGGAATGTTTTTTGAAATGCTGGGAATCAATTCAGCGATGGAAGCAAACTCATCGCGCAGGTCCTGTGGATTGGGACGGTCAGATGAAAATTCAACCCGCTCCATGGCGCCAGTAAAACGCTTGCTGCCATCGGTCTCCAGAAGCTTGACTGCCACCAGAATCTTATCGCCGGGTTTGGCGTTGGCAAACAGCTCCAGCTGCTCCAGACTTTCTCCTAACGCAACGCGGCGGCCGTCAAAATAAATAATCTCGTTCAAGCTACCCGTGCCGACGATACGCGCCTGAAAATTAAACCAGATGCGCGCGCCGGTCAAATCATACCCGCGCAGATTTTTCGGAACTTCAATCCACTGGCGAAACCAGACGGCATCCTTGCCATACTCGGTGCCGGACTTGGCCACATCCCAGGTGGAGTCATCCAGATCTACACTTTCGCCATGCGCAAGATTGCCAGGGTGTACACGCCACTTGCCATCCATCAGCCGGTTCATCTGGCCGAGCCGCTCAATCGTCTGCCGAGCAGAGTCCGGCAAGCTCCTTGTCATCTCTGCAATCTGCTGGTTGGATTGTGACCACACGGTTCCAGCGCTAAACATAGCAAGCACTGCAAATACACAAAAAAATCTTTTCATGACCCAGAGATTCCTTCCGATGTAATGGATTTTCGTTATGGGTTCTATCGCTCAAATGCAGATTGCCAGCGACGTTTACGATACTCAAGACTTTCATTACTTATGATGCAGACCTGCATCTATCTTTGCTTGAGAAGACATGCTGAATCAACCTCTTATCATGCGAGCTGAGTCTTTCCGGCGCGGTAATGGACTGGCAAGTGAATTTACCGTAAGCAATACAGTAAACGGCAGCAAGCCATTTACATTCAATGGCTTGTGAATTATGCAGCCATGACGATGCGAGCTATCCGCCGCCTGAAATCGCCATAGCGCGCACAGACTGCGAGGCGATTTGTCTTAGTGTAACTGGCTCGACTCTGATGCAACATGTACCAGTTGCGGCTGCAGATTCCATCCGCGAATTGCCAGTTGCGGCGCTGCAGTTGCCGGTGCAGCCGGATATGCAATCTCGATATCCTGCTGCTCGCCGGGTAGGAGCGAAATGTAATTATCGCTGTAGTAGGCAGGCAGGATGCGGCTGCCGTCTGCCGCTTGCAGTACGAGCTTGACCTGTAGTGCGGCCACGTTGCCGGCGTTGCTGACGTGGACCCTGAGTTTCGCCTCGCCGGTACTGCGCAACGACCCTGCATGAATAGACAAGTTTGCAGCGGGTAGCTGGTTGAGTTGCTGATAGGAAGCGTCGCTGGCTCCCAGCCAGTAGAGATTCATCGAAAGCACTTTGCCATCAGAAGACTTCATCGCAAGCTTAACAAACACAACGTTACCGGATGCGAGCAACGATTTGATATCGGGCTGCATGACGTGTGTAACGTTATCGGCGGCAACGCTGATTATCTTTTCAGAATGTTGCAGCAAAACATTCTGCAGGGAATAGACGTCTGCAGTAACGGTGACGGCTGCCAATGCGTCGCGCGTTGTGTTGATCACGTCCACGTTGTAGTTGGAAAGGTCCAGCTGAACATGTTGCGGTTCACAGGCTTTCTTCACGCCGTAAAATGACGACTGCGTATCGTAGTCAATGCTGTAAATCTGCCAGAGCGTGCTGGGCCATGCGGGCTGCGTCATCCACAGCAAGCGACCGCTGTTTGGTGACCACAGATGCGCATCCATCCCCTCAAAAATTGCGCGATGAGACGTGTAGTTGAGCATCTGGGCCTTGCGTTCAAAATCTTCCAGACTAGTAGCCGCGCCGAACTCCGATTGCATTGCCTGCAGGAAGGGCCGCGCTTTGTTGGGGACAAAATCGTGATACGCCCAGACGTCATTGATGGGCCACTGATCGGCCTGCGGAATATATCGCTGCAAGGTTTCCAGCGTTGGAATGGAAGCGGTTCCGGTCTCCACAGAAAAACCATGATTGATTTCCGTGTAGTAACGACGCGCATCCGTGTAGGAATAGGGGCCGCTGTCCTGCAACTCGATATGGTTGGAGCCGGGTGAATAGTAGCGAGTGCCATCAAGTTCGCGGATGAGCGCATCGAGGCCTTCATTCAACACTGGCTGGGGAACGCCTTCATTGCGACCGCACCAGACCACTATGGAGGGATGGTTGCGAAAGCGAAGGATGGTATCGCGCGCGTTGCGAAGGAACAGGTCGGTATCTTCTGCGGGAAGGGTGTGGTCCTGATTCGACTCCCAGAAATCATTCCACACCAGCATGCCGTATTCATCGGCGAGATCGTAGAAGACTTCCTCCTCATTCTCGCCGGTCCAATTGCGAATCATGTTGGTATTGGCCTCGCGCGACAAGCGGAAGTAAGGTTCCAGCCGCGAGCGCGAGACGCGTTTCATCATGTCATCCAGCCCCCAGTTGCCGCCGCGACAGGCGATGCGAACTCCATTGACTTTGATGACAAGGTACGGCGCTGCGCCTGTGTGATTGCTGGCTGCGATAGCTGGCGAGGTATCGCCACCGGGCGCGAAAGAGATTACCCACGAATGCCAGAAATCTTTTTCAGATTTTGTGGGCGCGGCCACGCTGATGCCCGCCTGCGATGCGAGAGCCTTCAACGCGATGAAGCCGGCATCATCTGGCTTTTGCGACGGCGGGTCTGCGCCGGGAACACTGCGAATGCCCTCATGGGAAACATCCAACACATGCTGCTGATGCAGGTAGGCCGTGGTCGGCGAGTATTCAATACGACGCACATGACCGGAGCTATCCATCACGCTGAGTTCGTACGTTACTTCGCGAATGCCGAAGCGCAGATGCTTCACATCCGAAATAGCGCCGTTTTGTGTGAACGATAATTTCAGGTGATACAGCTCCGGCGAGCCGTAGCCATTCGGCCACCAGAGCCGCGGATGCTCAACGTGAAGTTTTGCAAATTCAGCAGGTGAAAACGTGATGTCGGAATCACCCGGAGCAAGAACCACATCTTTTTGCACACTGACATTTTCAAATTCCGCAGTTAGTGTGCCATGCACGATTGCGTTGGATTGATTGCTGACCGGAACCGTAATGGCAACGTCGGCGAAGTTTGTATCAGGCAGCGGCAGTGTGGTGATGACCTGCGCATCGCCGATTTTTACCGCGTCGGTCGCAGTAATCGTCACCGGCTGCCAGATACCGGAATCGCGGTCGCGAATTGCCGGCATCCAGTCCCAACCTTCGCTGGCGAAAAATGTGGGACCATCAATTGCAAGCACGCCGCCGTTGGTTCCGGGGCCGGCCTTGATGGATTGCTCCTCGCCGAAGCCGGGATGCGGCGGAGGTGAGATTTTTACAGCCAACGCATTCGCTTCACCTGCATGGATTGCATGGCTAACATCAAAGACTCCGCGGATGAATGCACCTTTAACTTCGCCCAGCCGTGTGCCATTCAACCAGACTTCAGCCTTATAGTTGATGCCGAGAAAGTTCAACGCAAGCTGCTTTTGAGAGAAATTTGCAGGAGCATCGAATTCAACGCGATACCAATAGTCCTGCTTGTTCAGTGATTCCGGTATCGCAATTTCATTGAGGCCGTAATACGGGTCCGGGTAGACACCGCGATCCACCATGGTGGTGAGTACCGTGCCGGGAACTGTGGCACGCCACCAACCCTTATTACTGAAACCGGTGCGGGAAATTTGTCCGCCATCCGCATGCACTGTCGGAGCTGGGGCAAGGTACCAGTCATCGGCCAGCGTCCATTGATTTTCTCCTGATGATTGCAATGCTGGGCCGGCTGGCGTTAGCGGCAATGCAACAGGCCTGCCCACGGGCGCTTTGCCATGAGGAAGCATGGATGGGTCTTGCGGCGAAGTGGCACCAATGTAGCCGCCAGATTGCTTCGGCCAGGACTTGGTGCCGTTTTCAAATTCAATCAACGAGAAATCCCCATGCTGCTTGAAGCCCAGTAGAAATTCCTGCGCACTCAAGGAGCGATGTAGAAATACCAGCTGGGCAATTTTTCCACTGTAGTGCATTTGCTGGTAGGGCGTAGATTGCGTTGGTTTGTTCCCAATCCATGACGGCGGGGCAGGCGCTAGCTTCAACGTTCCGCTTGCCGGACCAGAGGCGTAGCTGCCATTAGCAACTTCTACTCCGTTCAGATAGAGATGGTAACTACCACCGTCGAAAGTGGCTGCAATTAACTGCCACTGGTTGGTGGTGAGCTGTGCTGACTTTGAGGTGAGTAGATTTTTTCCGCCAAGCCATAATGCCAGCCTTCCATCGCTAGCGATTAGATAACGGGGATATTCTTCATTCGGGTCGCCGATGCCTGCGATGAGTGCCGTATGCGTGAGCGGTTCGCTGGGATGAATCCAACAATATAGAGTCCACGGTGATGCTGTAGTCAGTCCGGGATCAGCTATGTCAATCTTTTTCTCGAGGCCTTCGCCATCGGGAAGAAAGTTGCCGTTGTACGGGCCGACAGCATCGGGATCAAAGCGACCATCGAAAACGGGAAATGATCCCACTTGCGCGCGCGATACGTGAAGGCCTGCAGAGGCGAAGATCATTGCCAGCAACAGAGCGCGGCCCACAGAGTTTCTAATTTGCATAATCCCCTTCAGTAATCACGCCATCTTTGATTGCCACGAAGAACGCGGACAAGTGAATTAGCCGTAACTCGCAACTCGTTACTGTAAATCGGCAGTCAACATCATGGCTTCGGTGCACCGCTGGCGGCAACCACCAAGCGCACCGGCGCTAGCAGGCCTGATGGCATCAGCGGCGAATCCTTGGTGTAGTAAATGATGTTGGTCTTGGTGTAATGCACTTTTTCTTCCGGTTGCTGGTCGCCAATGATTCTGTTCGGCCATAGATTGGTAACGCGGATAGAAAGGGTGTTGTCGCCTGCATGCAATACAGCGTCAATGCGCGCGAGGAACGGCGCGTGCCAGAGTGTATCAAGTTCTTTTCCGTTCACACTCACTGTGGCGACTTCGCGAACATCGCCCAAGTCGAGCCAGACCTCATGCTCTGCGATTGAGAATTCTGCCGGGACATGAATCGTGTTGGTGTATGTAACCGTACCGGAAAAATATCGCACGCCGGGAATTGGCGAGTCTGTCCACGACTGCAGTTTGTTCATGGTGATGGATTCCGGTGCGCCCCAACCCACAGGGAAACTCAACTTCCATGTGTCATCCATGCGCGGTGCGTTAGCGGGTATGGCAACGTTGATGGACTGTTTGCTGCCATCAGAAAAAGTAAGTTCATAAGTTCCCGGATCCGTTGTCAGTACCTCATCCGCTTTAGTGATGTTTGCAAATACGCCCACACCTTGCTGCATCGAGGGATAGACCTGGTGTGAATCACGCTTCACACTGACAGCGTGGCGTGTGGACGGTTTTCGAAAGATTACAAAGACGGAACCATATGCAGGCACGGCCAGCGGAATTTCCGTTTGTTCACCAAGATCGCGGTAGACAAGCGCCGGCACAGAATTGCCGGAGTCTGCGTGCCATAGTTCCGGAGTGCGGCCGTGAACGCGGAACGAAAGAGTTGCATTGGTCACAACATTCGATGCGTTGCGTACGAAATAGATTTCCGCATCTACAGTATGACGATGGACATAATCAAAGCTGAC
>CAIZGA010000200.1 GCA_903932385.1 uncultured Acidobacteriota bacterium | reverse complement strand
CGTCCAGCACCTGAATCGCTTCAAACAATCCCGAACGTTTTGGATTGGGCAAATCAATCTGCGTCAGGTCGCCGGTGATGACCGCCTTGGCATTGTTGCCCAGTCGCGTCAGGAACATCTTCATTTGCTCGCCGGTGGTGTTCTGTGCTTCGTCCATGATGATGAATGCGTCGTTCAGCGTGCGTCCGCGCATAAACGCAAGTGGCTCCACTTCAATCACGTTCTTCTCCAGCATCTTGTCCACGCGCTCGGTCTCCAGCAGGTCATACAGCGCGTCGTACAGCGGCCGCAGATACGGATCTACTTTTTCCTGCAAGCTGCCGGGCAGGAATCCCAGCCGCTCGCCGGCCTCCACCGCCGGACGCACCAGAATAATGCGGCTGACCTGTTTCGACATCAACGCCGCCACCGCCATCGCCACCGCCAGATACGTCTTGCCGGTGCCGGCCGGGCCAATGCCGAAGACCATGTCGTTTGTCTCAATCGCTTCCACATACTTCCGCTGGTTCACCGAACGCGGCTGCACCATCCGTCGCGTGCCGGCGGAACGCTGCTTGCCGCTTTCCACCAGGCTGCGCAACGTCACCGTCTCATCGCTGGTCACCAGCTTCAGCATGCCGTTCAGTTCGCCGTTCTGCAGCGTGATGCCGTTGCGCCGCAGATATTCGTAGTCGGCAAAGATGCCTTCCACCCGCGCAATGTCCGCAGCATTGCCCCGGACCTCGATATAGTCCGATCGCAAATCAATCTGCACTTGCAGTTTGTCTTCCATCAGGCGAAGATTCTCGTCGCGTGTGCCGAACAGCGGCTCAATATTGGGCGTGATTTCCAAAGATTTTTTATTCAAGCGGACGTCAAGCCTCCATCAAAATACAGCGTTGAAGGTGCGATTCGTCGCGCCCTGCAGAACTCTGCAAGGCAGGAACAAGCAGCATGGATGGGTTGTGCCGGATGGCGGAAGGTGTGCGGGTCGGGTTGGCGTTTTTTACCAATAGTGAACCGGACTTTGGGCAAAGATTAGCTCGAATCGGTGAACCCGTCAATAGATTCCCGTCAACGCTTGTTGAAATTCACATTCGCGGTTGCCAACCTTGGTTCCGCCTGCCGCTTCGTAATGTCAAAATCGCCGCTCCACCCGCGGCTAGGCAAAAGGATATGATGTTGGAAAAGACAGAGGAAAGTACATGGCAGAAGTCGCTGAGAAACCCACTGGCCGCAATCCACGCAAGCTGATTTTGCTGCTTGTGGCCTTGCTGGCTGTGGCCCTGCTGGTCTGGCATTTTTATCCCCGCCAGACCAAGCTGCTCTTCTCCGGCAGTGTGGAAGTGCAGGACATTCACGTCGGCTCCAAAGTCGGCGGCCGCGTGACTGAAGTTCTGGTGAAGGAAGGCGACCCGGTCACCGCCGGCCAGATGCTGGTCCGCTTCGACGACAAGGAAATCGCCGCCACTCTCGCCGCTTCCAAAGCAAAGTATGAAGAGATGGCCTCCGGCTATCGTGTTGAAGATATCCGCCAGGCCCATGCCGCCGCCGATGAAGCCCACGCAAATTACGAACTGAAACACAACGGCAATCGCCCCGAAGACATTGCCCAGGCGCAGGCCGATGTGGACCGTGCCCGTGCCGCTGCCGCCCGTGCCGACTCCGACTGGTCGCGCATCAAGCCGCTGGTCGCGCAGGATGTGGTCAGCAAACAGCAGGGCGACGCCACTCTCAACGCCGACCTCAGCGCGCAGGCCGCTCTCCGCAACGCCCAGCAGCGACTCACAGAATTGCAGCGCGGCTTCCGTCAGGAAGACATCGACGCCGCAGCCGCAGCCGACCGTCAGGCACAGGCGCACCTGCAGGAAATGCAGCAAGGCAATCGCCGCGAAGATGTGGACGCCGCCTACGCGCAGTATCAGTATGACGAAGCCGTTTACCGCGAACGCCAGGTCAGCGCGCCCGCCGATGCCGTCGTTGAAGTCCTCGACATTCGCCCCGGCGATTTGCTCGCGCCCAATACGCCCGTGGCCACGCTGCTGGAAAAAGGCCAGACCTACATCCGCATCTACGTGCCGGAAACTTTAATTGCACGCGTCTCTCTCGGCCAGAAAGCCACCGTCACCATCGACAACGGCACCCGCAGTTTTTCCGGCGTGGTGGAAGAAATCAATCAGCAGGCAGAATTTCTCCCACGCAATGTACAGACCCGCGACGACCGCGTGCATGAAATGTTCGGCATCAAAGTGCGTGTCTCCGACGACAACGGCGTGCTGCGTTCCGGCATGGCCGCCGACGTTCTGCTGGAGAGCCCGCGATGAGCGCGGACCCGGTTTCGCGGGACACTGTCTCGCAGCAGAAGGACCTCGTCGTCCGCACCAGCAACCTCACCCGCCGCTTCGGCGACTTCACTGCCGTCAGCAAAGTGAATCTTGAAATCGCCCGCGGAGAAATCTTCGGCTTTCTCGGCCCCAACGGCAGCGGCAAAACCACCGTCATCAAAATGCTTACCGGCCTGCTGCCCATCACGGAAGGTCAGGCATGGGTCGACGGCCTCGACGTCAATACCGAACTCGATCAGGTCCGCGACCGCATCGGCTACATGTCGCAGCAGGTCAGTCTGTATCTCGACCTCACCGCACGCGAGAACCTCACCTTCTACGGCCGCATCTACAATCTTTCTCCGCAACGCCTGCGCGATCGCATGGATACCGTCGTGCAGCAAAATTCTCTTGCGCCCTACATGGACCGCCGCGCCTCGGCGCTCTCCGGCGGTTGGCGGCAGCGGTTGGCTCTGGCCTGCTCCATGCTGCACGAACCAAAAATTCTTTTCCTCGATGAGCCCACCGCCGGCATTGATCCTGTCGCGCGTCGCGAACTCTGGGACCTCATCTTCGCGCTCGCCGGTCAGGGCACCACGTTCTTCATCACCACGCATTACATGGACGAGGCCGAACGCTGCAGCCACGTCGCCTACATTTATTTTTCGCAGCTCATCGCCAACGGCTCGCCCGCGGAATTAAAAGCCATGCCGGAGATCAGCCCCGCCGGCACCCGCCGCGTTGAAATCACTTCCGCGCAGGTCACGCGCGCACTGGCCACGCTGCGCAAACTTTCCGGCGTCATCAGCGCCACCATCTTCGGCCAGTCGGTCCATGCGCTGGTGGATGAAAAACTTTCCGACTCCGCCATCGCCTCCGCGCTCTCGCGTGAAAACATTCCGCTCAGCAACATCGCTCCGCTCGCCGTCAGCCTTGAAGACGTCTTCGTGGAGATGAGCTACCGCAAGGAAGCCGAGCGTCGCGCCGCCGAAGCCCTCGCCGCTGGAGTCCGCGCATG
>CAIZGA010000199.1 GCA_903932385.1 uncultured Acidobacteriota bacterium | reverse complement strand
TCGCTAATGTCGGCGGCGTCAGACTTTTGATCCATCAGGTCACTCTGCAGCTTAACTTCAGAGTTGTGATATTCGGCGACGGCAGACTTGAGTGCGAGCTTTGCGTCCTGCGCGGCCTGCTGCACGGCGGGGCTGGCCAGTTCCATGATGATTGTGTCAGGCTGCACCTTCGCTCCGGGCAACACAAGAATGCGAAGAACGGTGGCATCAGTTTCTGCAGGGATGATGCGTAGTTTGTCCTCGCGAGGAACAAGCGAACCTGGTCCGCGAACCTGGCGCAGAAGCGGACCGCGTTTAACGATGTCTGTCCATACGGTAGCGCGCTCGACAACAGGCGCGGCAGGCTTGAGTCGCATCACAAGAAATACGACAACTAGGAGTGCGGCAAATGCGGCCGACCCGATAAGGATGCGGCGGCGCAATTTCTTTTGTTGGATGTCAGGCCGTGAAATGTCCATGCGATGTATATGGATGCATATGCCATGCCAAAGTCGAAGGGTGTACTTTCAATGCGTTAGACGACATAGATTACTCAAGAGTGTCCGGCCTTAGAAAAAGGTGTCCAGATTCGAACAGCCCCTGAATTCGCGCAGAAAAATAATTCTAAAAAAAATAAAAACTCCTGTGGTTTTACAACAGGAGTTTATGGCATGCTTATGTTGCATTGCCACAGGAGATAACGACGATGGATGCGAAATTAGATCTGCTGCAGGGGACTTTGGACACGATGGTTCTGCAGACATTGACAGTGATGGGACAGATGCACGGCTATGGAATTGCGCGGCGAATCGAACAGGTGAGCGGAAATGAAATCCTGCTGAATCAGGGAACCATCTATGCATCGCTGGTGCGGCTGCAGCAGAGAGGTTGGATTACTGCGGAGTGGGGCGTGAGCGAGAACAATCGCAGCGCGAAATATTATGCAATCACCCGTGCAGGTCGGAAGCAGTTGGAGAAGGATGCAGCGTACTGGCACCGATTGACGGTCGTAATGGGACGGGTGCTGAAGATGACGATTGGAGAAATCTGATGAGCGGAACATTGCGGCGTGCAATGCAGAGAACCATGGCGATTTTCCATAAGGGAAAGATCGACGCCGAACTGGATCGCGAACTGAAAACCCACATCGATTTGGCAGTGGATGAAAATCTGCTTGCCGGTATGAGCCCGAAGGAAGCCAGGAGAAAAGCGATGATTCAATTTGGCGGCGTGCAACAGGCAAAGGAAAAACATTACGCAGTCCGAGGATTTCCGCTGGTCGATGTACTGATTCAGGACCTGCGGTTCGCCCTGCGCACGTTACGGCGGGACATGGGCTTTGCATGTATCGCTGTATTGATTCTGGCTCTGGGTATTGGCGCGAACATCGTTGTGTTCAGTGTTGTGAATACCATCCTGCTGCGGCCGTTACCATTTGCCGACTCGCAGCAACTGGTTTGGATTGCGCCGCCAAACAGTGGTCATGATCTTTCTGGCTCGACATATTCTGCGGACGCCTACGAGGACTATAAGTCGATGAACCGCTCATTTTCTGGGTTGACGGCGTACTATGCGTTTTCATTGCCGGACAATTTGAAAATGATGGAAAACGGAGTACTGAAGCCACTAACAGGAATTCCAGTGGCAGGAAATTTCTTTCAAGTGTTGGGCGTTCAGCCGGTAATGGGTCGTAGCTTCAACGATCTGGAGACACGGACTGGCGGCAATGTGATTGTTGTGTCGCATAGTTTCTGGCAGCGAGACTTGGGCGCGGACATCAATATTATCGGTAAGCCGGTGACAATGAACAATACACCGTTTACTGTCATTGGCGTTCTGCCGGAGACTTTTGATTTTGGCGCGGTATTCTCTCCGGGAGAAAAAGTGGATGTCTTCGCGCCGCAGAACATGGACAATATCCGTAACGAAGGAAATACGCTTGCATTTATTGGCAGATTGAAGCAGGGAGTGACACTGCAACAGGCGCGGGCGGATGCGACGGAGCTGTTTCAGAAATTTTATTCAAACAAGAAATACGCCAACTCGTTGGGTGTATATAAGGGGCGCGGCTATCCGGTCTATCTTAAGGATTATGTAAGCGGATCGTTGCAGCGCTCGCTGATTGTTCTATGGTGTGCGGTGGGAACAATCTTGCTGATTGTCTGCGTGAACCTATCGAACCTGCTGTTGGCCCGTGCAGCAACTCGCACCAAAGAATTTGCACTTCGGATTTCACTCGGGGCGGGTCGCGTGCGACTTGTTCGGCAACTGCTGACTGAGAGTCTGGTGCTCTCCAGTTGCGGTGCGCTGCTCGGACTTGGTATCGCATATGCAGCAACTGCATGGCTCTCCCACCAAGGCTCAATTGCGCTGCCGTTGATCAGCAGTATGCACGTGGATGCCGCTGCGTTGGGTTGGACAGTATTGCTCGCGATAGCTGTAGGGTTGCTGTTTGGTATTGCGCCGGGATTGAAAATGTCGAGCGGAAATCTGCATGAGTCGCTGAAGGACTCCGGTCCGGGAACAAGCGAAGGACGCAAGCATGAACGGCTGCGGACGGTGCTGGTGGTGAGCGAAGTGGCGCTGGCGTGCGTGCTGATTGTTGGTGCCGGATTGTTGCTGCGCAGCTTCCTGCATGTGCTGGACATTGACTTGGGATTCAAGCCAGCAAGCGCTGCGGCAATCAAAGTGGATTACAACGACGGCGGCGACATGGTGAAGCGTGCTGCCATCCTGCAGAACATCCAGGAGCGCGTTGATCAAATTCCTGGAGTGACCTTTGCAGGCTTCAGTGACAATCTACCGCTGGAACGCAACCGTGGTTGGGATGGGCCTCTGGTGAAGGGAAAGAGTTATCCGCCGAACTATGACCATGGCGCGTACATATACATTATCTCTCCGGGCTTTATCCCGGCGATGGGGATGCGAGTTCATGGGCGCGATTTGAACTGGAGTGATGGGCCGAAAAGCGAACTGGTGATGATTATCAATAAAAAATGTGCGAGTGACCTTTGGCCGGGTGAAGATGCTGTTGGCCGCGTGACAAGCTTCCAGGGAAAGGACGTGCGCGTCGTTGGTGTAGTGGATGACTTGCATGAGAGCAATGTCGAGGGCGTGAGCGGATGGCAGGTTTATCTCCCGATGACGCAGGGTGATTGGGGGCCGGAGGGTTCGGAACTGGTAATTCGCTCCGCGACGCCGGTGACTGGTCTCTCCTTGCCGGTGCTGAAGACACTGCAGTCAATCAACGCGGGACAGGCGGCGGCGCCGCTACGGCCAATTCAATCGATAGTGGACCATGCAACTTCGCCACGCAGGTTCTTCGCAATTCTAGTTGGAATCTTTGCGACGCTGGGCTTGGTGCTGGCATCGCTGGGAATTTATGGAGTGATTTCATACACCGTGACGCGGAAGACACAAGAGATTGGCATACGTATGGCATTAGGTGCGACACGAGAGCGGGTGCAGCGAGATGTGATTGTGAACACCTTGCAGATGGCGTTGACGGGCCTGGTGCTGGGATCCGTTGTGTCGATAGCAGTTGCGCGTGAGATTCGTTCGATGCTGTATGACACACAGCCGGGAGATCCAGCAACCTTTGCAGGTACGGTGCTGCTGTTGACGGCAGTTGCAGCGGTTGCAGGATATCTGCCCGCAAGGCGTGCCTCGCGGATTGAACCGATGCGCGCGCTGCGAAACGACTAGGGATAGCAGCTTATCCGTAGAGTCATGAGAATTATCTCAAAGCCTCTGATCCATATGCGCAACAGGGAAATTCAATTCTCTGTTGCTTGGAAATAATTCCCTGTAAATTTCCCTGATAGCAGGGAATTACAGCAAGAGACGAGTTCGCTTGAGACTGTCTCCACCGCCATATTCAATGTCTTTGATTTACTGCATGCAGATGCATTTGAATGCTCAGCGCTACAAGTTGTGTGATGGTAGGAATTTGTGGGTTGCTCTGGTAGAGTAACTGGCAAATGAGGAGTTGCGTATGCTGCGCATCTTCCCACCCATCGAAAAAGAGGCGATGGATGGGGCACCCGATGTATCGCTATATGGATTGGGTGGGCCACACGCCGATTCTGACCAGCTCGTTCCAAAGTTTGTCAGAATGCCAATGAAAGGAGAACCTGACCTCTAATGAACAAGACGTATGTGCTATTAATTGCTGCGTTATTCACACTTGGTTCTCGCTCTGCTCACCTTTCGGTAGCACAAAGGGTCTCGCACGAGCAGTCCAGCTTCAATATGGAGGATGCCGTTGTAGATCATCCGGCACAGATTCCCAAAAGTGCGCTTCGTGTCCTTGTAGAAGATCGCCACGTGGCCCAGCAGTTACGAATCCATAATCTTTCGCCCGATCAGATTCCGAGTTCGTGGTTTCAGACTGCTGAAGTTCACCTGGACGGGGGAAACGAGAAGGACTTTGTTGTAATTGGAAAGGGAGATCTTCTGGGTGCCAATGTGACGCCATTCTGGGTGATTCGAAACTCAGATAAAGGGACTCAGCTCGTGCTGGCTGTCCCTGCTCACGAGCTGAGAATCTTAAAAAGCAGGTCACGCGGATTCAAGGACATTTGGGTGGGAGCCGTAATCTCGGGTGATCTTTCGACGATAACCTATCACTTCGACGGTGAGAAGTACCAGGTTTTTCAACGTGGTAGTGCTGCAAATTAGTACCTGTCCCTCGCCAAAATGCTATTCGGGCAGAAGCAGGCGAACTGGTAACAGCTACGAGTTCAGATAATTAATTGCCGATTTAATTATGGCGAGGCACAGGTAGGAATATGTGGGTTGCTCTGGTAGAGTAACTGGCAAATGAGGAGTTGCGTATGCTGCGCATCTTCCCACCCATCGCAAAAGCAGCGATGGATGGGTAACACGCCGTCGGACTATTTTGCTGCGGGCGCTGAACGTGATGCAGGAGCAGCGGTTGGTGGCGGATGATTGATGGGCGATGGTGTTCCACCACTGGGCGTGCCAACTTCGAGCAGGGAGTCTTTGCATCCCGGCGGTGCGTTGACGGGGTTGCAGACTGCAGGGAGACCGCTGGGAAATCCAACCGTGTAACCACTCCAGGGTGCAGGTTCGGAAAGAGGAAAGTCGGTGCTAATCATCTGTGCGCCGCTTTGCAGCAGAAGATCACGACGGGTGGTGTCGTTGTTGCGGCCGGCGTCCGTGTTGTAGTCCGAACGAGTGCGCACGAGATAACCCTGCTTCACAAGTGCGTTAATTTCCTCGGGTGTACCTTTGTCGCGTTCGACAAACGCTGCATCGGGCTGGCCCGGGTCAGTATTCGTAAAGAGAACGCGGCCCTGCAGCAGCGGATGGCCGACACGGTACGCCGGCGCCGACTTCTTGATGTACAGCAAAAAGATGACTTTACCGCGCGCCTGTTTTAACGTAGGCCAGTTGCCGGCTTTTACTGCGTCTTCCAGCGTGGGATAACTGCCGCGAACTTTGTCCGGCGTAATCATTTCATTTTCTTTGAAGACGGAGCGAATCTCTTTGTCGAGAGCATCCCATGTGTCGGCGGTCCATGGTTCAGCTTTCACTGCATCGGGAAGATTGCTGATGTTGCCCTGCTTGTCTTCTATGAGCAGGAAGAGGGGAAGATGTTTCGGATGTGCCTTCGACCAAGCCCGAATTTCTGTCAGGCATGTGACAAGGCGCTGGCAACTGCTGCGCTGATTGAGGTCGCCGAGATGGATGACCTTGAAGCCGGGTTTATCAAACTCGTGCGTGGGGTCGAAGTCAGGATCTGGCGGCAGACCGGCATCTTTGGTGAGCTGAATAATCTTCGGGTGGGCGAAGCGGCCGCCTTGCGGGTCCTGAACAATGTCAATTTCTAACTGGCGTACACCGCCATCCAACTGCTTGGGTAGCGATTGATGGTGGTACTCAATACCGTGATAACTCCTTGCATAGTGTTTAGAAAACCATAGGCCTTCACTGGGTGCAAAGCCGGTGTTGTAGCTGTTATGTGTTCCGATGACCTGAATCTGATTCAGGTGAACGACTTTGTCCTGCGCGGCCTCGGTCTTGATTTGTTTTTCCTGGGCTACAGCGATGGAGGCGAGGAAGGCGACAGCAAGGATGAGCAAGACACTAGTGCGAGTGGGATTCATCTGCAGGGGACCTCATTAAATTTTGGTCGGGGCTTGTAGATAGAGTCTAACGTATGCCGTGCTACTACAAAGCTCCATCGGAATGAAAATAAGAGATGTTGAGACGGGGGAATTGCCGACTACGCTCATCCTGCCGATTCCCCTGATAGAAGAAAAGTGCAGCAAGTTATGAATCCGTTACAGACTTCTTCCACTGCCAAACTGTTTCAAGTCATCGAATCAGTTTCAATAAATTCTGGATATTGTTGGGCTTGTGGCAATATTTTGAATGCGGCTGCTATGCGAGACATTGTTTGATTCCTTTTAAGTCTGTGCCTAATCAAAATGCTATAAACGCATCTTTTCAATGCTTTAGGGAGCTTAATTCATGGGGAAGACTGTGAATTCGCAGGCGCGGCCGATAGCAGTTTAGACAGCCAATAATAAAAACGAATCGACAAACGAATCCCGCAACTATTGTGGGGGGCTGGCCGTACTATAACTACGAGTTTCACCCGCCGTAAAATTTATGCCGTAAAGACATGGGAGATCCAATGAAAATGATGACGAATCGTAAATATGCCATGCGCGCAGGCGTTGTGGCATTGTGTTTCGCCGCACTATCCTCGCTGCCGATGCTGGCACAGGGCGGTGGTGGACGCGGCGGCATGACGCCGGAAGCCCGCGTGGCTGCAATCGACAAGGCTGTAACGCTGACCGATGACCAGAAGACGAAGATCACTGCACTGCTGACTGCCGATGCCGAGAAGATTACTGCATTGCGTACGGCGCAGGACCCTGACATGCGCGCCAAAATCATGGCGATCCGCACGGATGAAAACAACCAGATCAAAGCCATGCTGACCGATGACCAGAAGCCGAAGTTCGACGCTTACCTGGCATCGCTGCCACAGCGCGGCGGCGGCGGCGGAGCACCTCCTCCGCAGCAGTAGTTGCAGTTCTAGATAATACAAAGGCCATGCCGTCGGCATGGCCTTTGTATTGGACTCGAACAGATTTACGCCCGCTGTTTTTGAGGGGTAGCAAAACCGCTGAGATGTACACGGCCGCCGATACCGAGCGAGGGAACTTCAAATTGCGTGAATCCGTCCTGATGGCTTGCTTTGAGGACTTCGCAGCATCCATGTTCGGGGGACTCATATTGCACGACGGAGTAAGAGCCTTTGATACGCACCTGAACCGGCATGGGATCCGCGGAGTAGTTGACGAGTTCAACGGTTGCCGTGGAAGCGTCGGGCATCATGTAGGGAGTGGCAATGGTGGTGGCGGCATTCCAGAGCGAAAGCGATATATTCTGTGTGCCCAGCAGGCGGCGAATGTCTCTGGTGAACGCACCGGGATCGGTGATGCCATCGGTGAGTTCAATCACCTTGCCGATGCCCATCGTATAGCTTACGGAATCGTTGTTGAGTTTTTTGCCGCTGCTGGTTTGCCCGGGGAACGGGTTGTGCAGGCTGACCATGATGATGATTCCGCCGGCATCCACAAATTTTGCCATCTGTGGGATTGCTGCCTGGTCAGGCTGTGCGAATACGACAAGCAGGTCCAGGCCCTGTAGGTTCTTCGACGTAATCGTGCCTGGCGGCAGTACGCGGAAGGGAACGTTGTGACGCGCCATCAGATTCATTGTTTCGTATGAGGCGTCATAGTCGTTGGTCACAACACCGACGCAGGCCTGTAGAGCGACGGGCCGTGCGCCTTCTTTCGCATAGAACTCCACATACTTCTCGATGCGCTTCCAGGTGGCCCAGCCGTCGGCGTTGCCGCTGATCAGTTGTTTCTGGAGGCTCGGGTGCAGGTTGAGCAGCAAGTCAGAATGCAGGGCACCGGATTCGGCAATGGCGAGGAGATAGCTATCGGTGTTGGGGCCGAGCTGCTTCTGCAACACATCAGGAAGCTGCCACTGGAAATGCAGCAGGGAAGTCTGGGCGTTGCCAAAGGCGCGACTGTACTCAACCAGAGCTACGTTGGAATCGAGCCAGGGTTGCTGCGTGGCACTGGACACCTGAATGACGTTGCGGCGGGCCATGACTGAGTTGCTCATGATGGCGGGCTGCTTGGCGTCGGGACTGATGCAGAGCACGGTGAGGTTGGGGTGTGCGGCGCGAAGCTCCGAAGCGGTTTTCTCGGCCTGATCATGCTCCGCGTCAACCGCTTCCAGAATGATTCCTTTAACGCCTGCACTTCGGCTGCTTTCGACCGCGGCCGCTGCCTGTGCGAGCGGTGCCGCGAAGTAAACGCGATAGCCCTGTTTTACAGCGCTTTGCAGCAGAGCCGGAGACGCGTCCAAGGGAAGCACCAAGCCATGCGCGGAGAGTGTCCGCTGCGGCAGTGTCTGTTCGGTCCACCGAATCCACACCCTGCCCCAGGCGGACTGGGAAATGACTGGGAGAGGCTGCTGTGCCGCACTGTGCTGGGCTTCGCCAGCGATGGAGTTCAGCAACAGACCTGCAGCTCCGCAACCCGCATTTCTAAAAAACCGACGTCGATCCATGTGATTACTCCTGGCTGAAGATGGTGTTCTGGGGCCTGCCCGCGTTGGACATCAAAATCTCCGGGCCGCTGGTCGCAATTTGTGGCAGCCCATCTGGTGAAATCCACGTAGCGGCGACGTTTGGCAATTGATTCACCAGCGAACGTCCTTTCGTGGGTCCCATGAGCAGAAGGGCGGTGGAAAGAGCGTCGGAAGCAGTGGCGGACTCAGCCACAACGCTAACGGCGGTGGAGGATGTGGATGGCTCGCCGGCGACTGTATCAATAATGTGCCCGAAGGTGGGCAAGCCGAGCATGCTGGGCGGCGTCTGCTGCGAAGTCGAAAGGCTGTTTTCCCGCAGCAGGACGTGGGGATTGATGCGATCGGAAGGATCGCAGAGCTGCACCTGCCAGCCGGATTCACCGGGAGGGCAGCCGATTGCATAAAATGTGCTGCCACCGCAATGTATCAGAGCGGATTCGATGCCGTTGGCGCGTAGCACATCGGCTGCTCGATCCACGGCATAGCCTTTGCCAATCGCGCCTAAATCCACTGCAACGTGTTCGGAGTGAAAGCGAATTTTGTTGGGGGAAATCAATTCAATCTGGCGATAGTCCACACCGCGGCGGAGTTTTTTCACTTCCAAAGAATCGGGTGCCGGATCGCCGCGGCCTACGCCTTTCCAGCGTTCAGCCAGCGGGCCAGCTGTGACATCGAAGGCACCGTCGGAAAGCTGGGAATAGTGCAGCGACTCCTGAATCACCTGATACAAGTCCGGAGAAACGGTTTGCGACTGCAGGTGCGGGGATTGGTTCAGGCGGCTGAGTTCACTCTGAGGCTTGTAGATGCTCATCACCTGTTCCAGACGGTCAATCTCATGGAAGGCATGGTCTATCGCCTGAGAGGCTTGCGTAGGACTGGAGGAGTAAGCAACGATTTCAAAAACCGTACCCATGGCGAAGTGTGTTTTCAACACGCGAATCAGGGCCGGATTGGAAGACGGGTTTGGCAAGAGAACCGGCGCGGTCGGGAGCGGGTCCAGCAGAGGCTCACTCCGGAGCTGGCTACTCCATTGCATAGACCGTACCATTCTGGCTTGTCGTATAGACGCGGCCCCCGGCCAGGATAGGCGCGGACTGATTGCCACTGCCTAATCCAGCTCTCCACAGTTGTTTGCCAGTAGCGCTATCCAAACACTCGACGGAACCGCCGGCACACAGGGCAACGATGGATCCGCTAAAGACAACAGGCGAGGTGATTGCAGACCCGGATTTGACGGTCCACTTGAGCTTGCCGGTCTGGATGTCGAGAGCATAGATGCCGCCGTCTTTGCTGCCAAAAACGACAAGATCCCCAGAAGCTGCAGGAGAGGAAGAGATACCCAGCTTGGTGTCGAATTTCCAGCGCACCTTGCCGGTGTCGGCGTCCAGCGCATAGAAAGAGAAGTCTTCCGAGCCAATCAGCACCGAGTTTCCGATGACGGCTGGCGTTGCATCGATGCCATCGCCGGTGGGCGTGCTCCACTCAATTTTTCCTGTGGCAATGTCGAGCGCATAGACTTTTCCGTCGCCACAGCCGAGATACAGGTGCTTCTCAGTAGCGTAGGCAGAGGCGCAAATCCGGCCGCCGAGGGTTTGTGTCCAGCGCGGCTTTCCGGTCTTGAGTTCGACGGAGTAGAAGCGGCCATCGGTACTGCCGTAATAGACGATTTCATCGCGAACGATGGGGGGAGCCTAGAACTTCTCCGTGCGTGGCGGTCTCCCAAAGTATGTTGCCCGTATCCCGTGCAAGGCAATGGACTTTACCGGCATCGCAGCCAAAGAGTAGGGAGTTGCCGGAAATTGCGGGCGTGGAGTGTATCCAGTCAGGGAACTGGCGTGTCCACTTGGGACGACCGGTGTCCGCATCCAGCGCATACACTACGCCGTGGATTTCGGTCACATACAGGACGTTATCCCGAAGCACCGCGGCTGAACTGATTGCCCTGCCGGCACGAAACTGCCAGCGCACACCTTTGGGAACTTTCCACGTGTTTTGCTGAACTCCGCCACTGTGGGAGTTGTCATTGAGCAAAGTTACCCAATCACGATCTGTTCTTGCGAGATTATCCATGATGGTCTTTATGAGAGCCGAATGTTACGGTGGTCAATCAGTTTGAGATCAGAGACGCCCAAGCCCAATTTGCCGGCCGTGGCGATATGCCCTGGCTGACGGAAGTACATGTTCTTGTGAGCGTTGCGGTGGAACTCTCCGCTGTTGTTCGTCAAGTTCTTTGGATCGTTGT
>CAIZGA010000198.1 GCA_903932385.1 uncultured Acidobacteriota bacterium | reverse complement strand
AGTGCGGGAAATCTGTGGGAGTAGATGGATATCCAAAATGCGCTGCGCGGCGGTGAGTTGAACGCGCTGGGTGAGCGGCTGAAAGGCGGTTGCGGTCACGGAGAGCAATGCGCTTCCGTTGGCTGCGTCGGGGAAGAGAAACTGGCCGTTGCGGTCGGTTACGGCATGCTGCGAATGGAGGCCGCTGGAGAGAGTTATAGTAGCGCCGGCGATGGCTTTGCCGTTGGCATCGACAACACGACCGGCGAGCGGAGCCTTGGCTGCCAGGGTGACTGCGGGCAGCAAAAACACAACAATGAGCATCCATTTCGCCATGGATTTGAGGCTATCCAGATCGGCTGATACGGTCAGTGATTAAAATCACATTTGGACTTTGTGCGGCACAACACAGGCTGCAGTAATGTTTTGTTTCTTATTGGGGAGACCGCTGAGTTACAGCTTATTCGAGGTTCTGGACCTGCTCGCGGGCCTTCTCAATAATGGCCTTGATGGCGAGTCCCTGCTCTGTGATGCGCAGGCCGTTGCCGGCGGCGGCACCGTTGGTTTTTGAGAGCAGCGTGTTGGCTTCGCGATTGAGTTCCTGCAGCAGGAAGTCGAGCTTTTTGCCGAGTTCACCGCCCGTGTCCAGCAACTCGCGGAAGTGGCCGATGTGGGAATGCAGGCGCACGAGTTCTTCCTGAATGTCGCTGCGTTCGGCGAGAACGGCGGCCTCCTGCAGGATGCGTTGCGGATCCACCTGGGCATTCGCGCCGGCGGTGATTTCTTCCATGCGCAGACGGAGGCGATCAAAATACGCTCGCTGCACTTCAGTACGCAGCGGTTCAATCACGGCGATGAATTGTTCGAGCTGGTCCATGCAGGCGTGAAGTTCGGCGACGAGCGTGGCACCTTCGCGGGCGCGCATTTCATTGAGCTGGGCAACGGCACGTTCGGCATCTGCCAGCACGGTGGCTTCCAGCGCTGCGGTGTCGAGCGCGGCCTCCGGCTCACCGTTCATCATGCCGGGGATGCGAAGCGCGGCGTTCAGGTCAGGCGTAGCGCTGAGGTTGTGTTCGGCAGCGGCCTGCTGCAGCGCGGCAATGTATGCCGCCATCATGGCACGGTCATACTGGGCCGCGGAGCGACTCGTGCGTTCCATCTGCAACGTTACATCCACGTGGCCGCGCACGATGCGCTCCTTCAACAGGCGGCGCAGTGCCAACTCCAATGCATCCAGACCGGAAGGCAGGCGGAATTGCGGATCAAGAAAGCGATGGTTCACGCTTTTGATACTGAGGGTGTAGCCGGGGCCGTTGGGGGCCTGGCCGGTGACGCGCGCGTATCCGGTCATGGAACGTGCAGGCTGTGAACGTGCTGGCTGGCTCATGACGAACTCTCCTGCGAAGCGGCAATCATCGCTTCGGCGGCATCGCTGAATTGCAACTGGTACAGGCGCTGATAGGTGCCGGAGTTGGCGAGCAGTTCCTCATGGGTGCCGATTTCGCTGATGCGGCCATTTTCCAGCACGACGATGCGCGAGGCACGGCGCACGGTGGAGAGGCGGTGTGCGATGACGAAGACGGTGCGGTCCTTCATCAGGTTGGCCAGTGCGGCCTGTACCAGGGCTTCGCTTTCGGTATCGAGCGATGAAGTGGCTTCATCGAGAACAAGGATGGGCGCGTTGCGCAACACGGCGCGGGCAATGGCCAGCCGCTGGCGTTCTCCGCCGGAAAGACGCACACCTTTTTCACCAATCATTTCATCGTAGCCGTTCGGCATGCGTTCGATGAAGTCATGCGCCAGCGCGGCGCGGGCGGCATCCTTCACACGGGCCAGTGGCACATCGGGACGACCGTACGCGATATTGTTGCGCACCGTGTCATTGAAGAGCACCGTCTCCTGCGTGACTTTGCCGATGAGTGAGCGCAGGCTGACCAGATTTACATCGCGCACATCGTGGCCGTCAATCAGGATGCGACCTTCGGTGACATCAAAGAATCGCGGAATCAAATTGACGAGGGTCGATTTGCCGGCACCGCTGGGACCGACGAAGGCAATCACTTCGCCGCACTTCACATCAAGATTGATATTGCTGAGGACGGGTTTGATTTCCTGCTCGGCGGCTGTGTCGTTTTCCTGATGCGTGGTGTAGTGGAAACCGACATTTTCAAACTGAATGCCCTGACTGAATCCGCGCAGCACGAAAGCGCGACGCTTTTCCTGCACATCGTCCTGCGCGTCCATGAAGCGGAAGATTTCCTGGCTGGCGCCGATGGCCTGCTGGAAGCTGTTGTAGTAGAGCGCAAATTTGCGGACCGGATCATAGAGCGCGAAGACGGCAGCGAGGAAAGCGATGAAGGAACCCATCGTCATCGAGTTGCTCTGAATGAGTACGCGGCCGCTCCAAAGCAACGTGGCAATGATGGCCGAACCGAAGAAATCCATTAGCGGCGAACTGATGGATTGAACGCGGACAGATTTAAGATTGGCGTGCAGCAGACGGCGGGCGGCTTTGCGGAAGCGTGCCAGTTCCCAGATTTCCGTATTGAAGGCCTTCACGATGGCGTTGCCGGTGATGGTCTCATGCAGGATATTTTGAATCTCGGCCATTTTGTCCTGGCCGCTGCGAGTGGTGCTGCGCACACCGCGACCGATGCGACGGGCGGAACTGATGATGACCGGAACAAATATCAGCAGCAGGAATGACAACCAACCGCCATAGCTGATGGCGACGATGAGAAGAAAAATAAAAGTGAAGAACTGCTGCAGAAAATCACTGAGTACTGTAGACATTGCCGTCTGGACGCGTTCAATGTCATTGATTAATGTGGAGAGCAACGTGCCGGTGGTGTGCTTTTGAAAAAATGCGAAGGAGCGGCGCAGGATGGCGTCGTACAGATCATCGCGCAGGTCAGTGATGAGACCAAAGCCCGCGTAGTTGGCGAGGTACGTGCCGAGATAATCGCAGAGTGATTTGAGGACTGCGGAAACAACCAGCGCATAAGCGACAACGTTCCATGCATTGTGAAAGTGCGAAGGAACAAACGCCTGCAGGTTGAAAACATATTTCGTATGCGGGATGCTAAAGAGCAAAACATGTTCTGACAACGCCGCTGGATTCAGCACATTGTCGAGAATCGGCTTGATGAGCAGGATGCGGAAGGCAGCTCCCATGCCGACGCCAGCCATCAGGAATACCGCTGCAATGGCCGCAAAGGCATACGGACGCGCATAAGAAAGCAGCCGCAAAACGCGGTTATTGCTGCGCATCATTGGCCGGATCTCCCGGCCGGGTTCGCAAGTTGCCGTTCGCGAGTGGCGTGAATCTGCATCCTGCCTATTGTAGCGGGACAGGGGCTGAGTTGTAGCGGCTGCACCAGGCCGCGCCGGCTAACGCGGGATATCGCGATGTGAGGATTTGACGCGATAGCTTTCGCGCAGCAGCCGCTTGCGGATTTCCTCCGCGATGAAGACCGAGCGGTGCTGACCGCCGGTGCAGCCGAAGGCGATGGTGAGATAACTTTTGCCCTCCTGAATGTAGTAGGGCAGCAGGAAGAGAAGCAGGTCGGTGACCCGCGCGAGGAACTCGGTGGTCTGCGGAAAGCTGCGT